>DAONFA010000018.1 GCA_035403355.1 Candidatus Cloacimonas sp.
TTTTGTCCGATACTGTCAAAGCTGAAGCTCGGTTTAGAGTTAAAACAAAAATTCCGCTCCGAAACAACTATTTCTGAACAATTCCAACCCAACCCTGCAAATGTGAAGAAGGACATTCTTTCACAATTGTGGAATTTGAGGGGTTGGTATAGCTTGGTTGCCTGTGTGCAAGGTTTTTGTTTTAACTCACAATTTTGAAATGAGGAAACCAGTTGTAGCACGGTTGTAAGTGAACTAAATGTATGGGATGTGGTTTCATTGAAGGCAGGTGAAAATTGTAAGTCAAAACAAGCTGTTTGTTTTGACTCTAAACCGATTCTTCTGTGGTTGCAACAAAATGCAGAGGTAACAGAATATTTGTCTTTTGTCCGATACTGTCAAAGCTGAAGCTCGGTTTAGAGTTAAAACAAAAATTCCGCTCCGAAGCCACCATTTCTAAACAATTCCAACCCAACCCTGCAAATGTGAAGAAGGACATTCTTTCATAATTGTGAAATTTGAGGGGTATGTATAGCTTGGTTGCCAGTGTGCAAGGTTTTTGTTTTAACTCACAATATTTCGGTTTGGAAACCAGTTGTAGCACGGTTGTAAGTGAACAAAATGTGTGGGGTGTGGTTTCATTGAAGGCAGGTGAAAATTGTGAGTCAAAACTTCCCACCGCTTAAATCGTGAATTTTAAATTACATTGAGGACAGGAAACGACGAGGACTTCGTTTATTCCGGAAAGTATCCCTCTGCCCTCTGCTCTGCGCCCTTTGCTCTCAACCCTCTCAACCCTCTCAATTAGTAGCGTTTCAAATTGCAGCCCTGACTATAGCTTTCGCCGGGTCTTAAGTATTCCGCATAGTCAAAATCTAATTCTATAAGCGTATAATCGGGGTCATCATAGCCGGAAAAATAGTCATCAAAAAAGAAGCAACGCTCAGACGCTTCTGCCTTAAGCGTTGCATTATGAACAATAGAGGCAATTCCGCTTAAACGAAGATAGCCCGTTTGACCTTCTTCGTAAAGCGGAATGCAGACCTCTATATTTTTATTATTTTGAATTTGGCTCACCTTGGCGTCTCCGCTGAAAGTAGTAACAAAATAGCGGTCATCGTAAATAAACAGAACAACGGGACGAACTCTGGCGCGGTTTTTATCTACAGTTGCCAGATAGGCATACTGATTTTGTTTAATCCAAGCCATAATTTCCTGTTGCAAGGCGGATTCGTTTGCGCGAGCCATAGCTAATTATTCTCTCTTATTGGTGGAACTTCAGTGAGCTCCGTTTACCCTGTAAAATCTTTGGTGAGGCACATTTCAGCTTTTATTTGGGAAAAGAAATCCGGGTTATATATGCCTGATTTTCAAGGTTGGGATTGTCGCTTTTATCGCGAGGCAGATTTTCAATTTTATGAACTACTTCCATTCCTTTAGTAACCTTCCCGAAAACTGTATGTATGCCATCCAGCCAGGGTGTACCATCTTTTTTAGTAACGATGAAGAACTGACTGCCATTGGTATTAGGTCCTGAATTTGCCATACAAATAGTTCCATAGCTTACCGGAGCAATTAACTCCTGTTCATAGACCTTATCCATATTGCCGGTTTTTTCCTGATAGAACTTAAGGTCGTGCTTCATAACGGGCTCAATATTTTGTGCTGCTTGACATTCTTTGGCAATGGCAACAATATCTTCATTAGGAGTGCGGTTATTTTTAAGGTGGGGAAGGATAATTTTAGCCCAAACAGCTTCTGCCTTCTTCTTGGTATCTATTTTACCGATAATTTCGTTTCCATCCCGGAAACATTCATCTTCAAATGTATAACCGGGACCACCGCGTCCATCATTGCTACGGTCTTTATCTCGCGTATTGGGGCAGCCACCCTGAATCATAAAATCAGGAATGACCCGATGGAAATATAAGCCGTTGTAATAGCCGCTTTGGGCAAGTTTCACAAAATTTTGAACGGTTTTAGGGGTAAGATTATCCCAAAGTTCCAGTTCAATGGTGCCATAAGTGGTTTCCATTTCCACTTTGGTCTTAACCGGTGTATTATCCGTTTGTTTCATAAGTTGCTCCGTTGGCTTTTCTACCGGGGTAGTTTTTGTTTGGCATCCGATGCTGACGGCAATCATCAGAAAGGCAATCAGGATCGGAATAAGGTTTCTGTTTAGATGCACCATAATATAACTCCTTTGCATTATTCTCGGTGGTGTTATCTTATATACTCTTTCAGGGTTGGCTTTCCTGCATCTATTTCCACATAAGAATAGTGGGTAAGCCAATCCCCGCAATTCAGATAATAGCCGTGTCCCATTCTTTCCAAAACGGGTTGGTGGCTATGTCCCAAAACAACAATATCAGCATTTTTATGTTCAATCAGCCATTTGGCGTAATTTTTTAAGCCCTTGCTTTTTTTGTCAACAAGTTCCTGGCTATCTTTCCTTTGTCTGCTGGTGCGGGAAAAGCAACTGCCAATAGTTAAAGCCAAATCGGGATGCAACAGGGAAGCAATTTTCCGCATAGCTTTCCAGCGGATAACTTTCCGGTAAAGTTGATAGCGTAAATCGTTGAAAGTGCGGGTATCGCCATGTTCAAAACGGATTTTTTTACCATCCGTATTAAGAGTAAAGCCATCCGGATGAATTTCACAGCCAATATAGGTGGATAAAAAGTTTCCGAACCAGAAATCGTGATTTCCGCTGATGTAAATTATGCGGGTTCCGCTTTCTTTGATAGCGGCAAGAGCACAAAGCACAGGGAAATATTGTTTTACGATGGTGAATCTGCCTTCCAGCCAGAAATCAAAAATATCCCCCGAAAGCACCATCAAATCATATTTTCCGGCAATACTGCGTAAAAAACTGATGAGGATTAACGCACTTTCTCTATCGGCGCTTGCAGTGCAGTGAAATTTATAGTGGCAATCGGAAAGAGCGATGATTTTCATTGTTTGTGCATTACGAAATAGAGGATATTAACTCCAAATTTAAGAGCTTTTTCTCTCACTTCGGGAGGGTCGTTATGGGTTTCGGGATCAGCCCACCCGTCACTGATATTGGTTTCGTAAGTATATAAACACATCAAATGCCCGTTATCGTCAAAAATACCAAACGCCTGAGGTGGTTTGCCGTCGTGCAGGTGAATCTTTGGCAAACCCGCACTGAAATCAAAGAAACAGTTATATAGTTGAAAAGAAGGGTCTAATTCCAAAAGCTCTCGTTCGGGAAAAATGCGTTTTATTTCCCTGCGGAACGATTCGTCCATTCCATAATCGTCATCGGCATATAAAAAACCCCCTCGCAGCATCCAGGTTCTGAGGTTCTCAATCTCCCTATCAGAAAACTTGATATTGCCATGCCCCGTTAAATATAGAAAAGGGTAATCAAACAGCTTGGCATCGGATGCTTTTACAACGCTTTGGTCAATTGGAAAACTTGCCCCCATAGCCAAATTGGCAAATTTAGCTAAATTGGATAAGACCTCCGGATCGTTATACCAATCTCCCCCTCCGTCATATTGTAAACGGGTAAAACCTACTTTTAGCGGGGTTTCAACAACCGCTAATATAGGCAGACAGAAAAACAGGCAAATAATAATCAGGTAGCGTTGCATAATTTAATTCACTATCTTCAATTCTATGCATAAAACCGCATCATCTACTACCGCATAAAAGCAATTGGTAAAACTATCATAAACGGATAAAGCATTTAAATCCTGTTTCAAAGTTAAACTGCTAAGCGTTTCTCCTCTAACAGGATCAAGAATGCTGATGCCTCTTTTGGAAGGAATAACAATAATGCTTCTATCCAAACGGGGATCATCGCTATTTTTAATAATACAGGGAATGAAACGATCACCGGTAATGCTTTCCGTAGGCAAATGCTGTTGCCAGAGTTGCTGACCATCATCATTTAATCCCAGAATTTGCTGATTTGCCAGATACACAATTAGAACGCCCTGATGGATAGTTGTAGTGCGAATTTCATCTGCCAGTAATTTAGACCAGAGTAATTGCCGGGATTTTTTGTCGTAAGCGCTTAAGCGGTTATGAGAAACCAGATAAATCGTGCTTAAGGAAAAAGATGGCGATAAACTGACATCATAAGGCAATTCTGTACTCCAGGCAATTCTTAAGGAGATGTTTCTTGCCGGCATATTCACCAGCTTATCCATATATTTTTTCAAGTTCTCGCTGGTAATATTCAGGTTGGCGGGAATTTGTTCCAACCGCAGGAGTTTTTCTTCTTTAAGCGAAAGGCGTGTTTTATGAATCATTTGATCCAGAATCCGATTACCTAACATCATATATAATGCAGCCAGTAAAGCCAGGGCAATTAAAATGATGCTGGTAACCTGCAAGCGGGAAAGCTTTCTCCGCTTTTGTTTCGTCAGTTCCTCTTTGCCTTCCAAAATCAGCCAGAGAGGGTTATCTTCCGTGGCATAAGTTTCCAGTAAAGTATCTATGGCAGCTGGCTCGTTCACGCTGTTGAAAACAGTATGTGCCAATTCTCCGGAAAGAACTATCAGATGCTGTTTGCTGTCAATGTAAACCCTTCGGGGCTTGATGCTTATATCCTGAGCATTTAAACCCAGCAACTGCATCCCTTCCAGGGATTGAACTTGAAAGTTTTTCCAGTCCCGTCCTACAGGGGCTATTTTTTTACTATCCGCCAACACACAGAATATCCTGCCAAACTGCACAAAATATAGTTCATTATCAAAAAGGACGCCAAAAAAGAGAGAGATGCCCTTTTCCTGCAATTGCGTTTTCCGCAGAATACCGTAAAGTTTCCAATGCAGCTCAGAAAAGAACTGTTTCAGCCATTTCTCAACTTCCAGACGCGAAAGAGTGGAAACTTTGGAATTGAGCACTTCCAGTTTGATTTCGGCAACAATTTCTTCCAGCACATTATCCTTTTCCGGATGCCAGGTAAGCAAAAACCAGGCAAAATGCCCATCCTTTGTGGTTTTGTATTCACAAATACTGCGCGGAGGAGATGCCTGCAAACTTTGTAAGGAAATCATCTTTTAATTCCACCAACGAATAAAACTGCGCCAGGAAACGCGCATAAGAGTAGGAAAATGAAGCAGCATATTCGTGTAAGCTGCATTTGCCAAAGGACACCAGCATTTCTTTTTATGAATTGAGCGGCGTTCCATTTCCGCAACAGTTGAAAACCAGATTTTTTTAAAATTGTAACGGGTCTTGCGTAAGTTTCCCAAGGACTTAGCTTTGATACAACAACTCCAAATATCACCCTCGGGAGAAATCTGACACGAGGCAACTCCTGAATAACAAGGTATAATCTGTCTCTTATCCCGCATAATTCGTTTCACCAGATTGTAATATTCAATGCGAAAAGCCATAGTTACTTTGCTCATACCTTTATATTCGCTGTTTTTTATCCGATGAATAAGATAATCTATGGCACTTTTATAAGCAACCAGCGAAGGAGTAATATCTGTTCCAATGGTATCCAGTTCCACTCTTTCTTCCGCAATTTCCGTAATGTAGCTATCGGGCTTTAAGCGCATCAATTCATTAGCGATGGAAGGAAAACTATCTACATTGAAGCGGGAAATAACAGTATGAATGCCAACGCTGAGGTTTTTATGCTTAAGTGCCCTCAAACCGTTAAAAGTAGCTATTGCCTTTTTATAGTTCCCGGGAATATTGCGAATGTTATCGTGTTGTTCTTCAATTCCATCAATAGATACATTAATAATTATCTGCGCCTTGGAACAGGCAGCCGCTATGGCATTTGTTTTCTCTATAATGGTTTGAGTTAAAAGACCATTGGTCGGGATATTAATAATTTTGGGACGGGAAATTTGATAGATGGTGGTAACAATTTCTACAATATCGCTGCGTAAAAATGGCTCGCCTCCGCTGAAAGTAATCCAGTAAGGGGATTTACCGATGCTTTTAAAAATCTTTTTGTATTCATCCAGGGTCAGATTTTTTGCTTGCTTTTTCCAAATATTACAGGTGCTGCAACGCGAATTGCAGGTATAAAGTAAACTGACTGTGTAATTCATTGGCATCAGATGAGGAAAGCCCAAATTCTTCATCAGCCAATAACCGATGATGCGTATAACCAGATAAATCATTTCCGAACCCTATCTTCGGGATGTTGCTTAAGGTTCTTGGTAGAACTTGCAATATCCCAGGTAAAAGGATTTTTGCCTTGCACATAATAATCCCAGCTGCCAAGCAACCGACAGTAAATTTCTAATAGAATTGCCAGAATAAGCTTGAAAACGCTTTTAGGTCTATCCTGTAATTCTTGAATGATAACCTTCAGCAAAATGCAGCTATCCTGAGAAACAACCTTATAGTGTTGATGATCCTTTAACCACAAATGCCCGTTCTGAATCCTGCGGCGCTGTTTTATGTGGTCAGATAGATTTTCAGCTCCTTTGTTTCTGATTATGGCGGAGGGTATGTATTTCAGTTTCAAGCCCTTCTCTCTAATGATTGCTTCAATGCTGGCTTCGTCAACGGCGCTATCTTTAGGAATGCTATCCATCACTTTCCGAAAGGCAATCATCTCTCCCAATTTAGGAGAAATTAGTGCCATCCGATGATGTAAACGCCATAAAAGGTGAACTATATAGCCCAAAATGGTGGTTTCACTGTTCACGGGAACAGGACGCCCTCCCGTAGCACCAATTTCAGGGTCTTTAAATGCAGAGACCAGTTTCTCTATCGTCTTTCGGTCAGGAATAACATCACCACTGATAATTACGGCTATTGCTTCCTGCATATTGGCTAAAAACAGATTGATGGCAGAGGACTTACCCTCCCTTTTTGCCTGAGTGAGAAGCTTTACATTTTTATGGGTTTCGGCAAAAGAGCTTACCAGTTGGTCTGTTCCATCGGTGCTGGCACTGGAAACGACAATTATTTCGCAGATTTCGGTTGCTTGCAATTCCTGGTTTTCAATCGCTTCCAGTAACAAAATGATATTGCCTGCTTCGTTATGAGCAAAAACTCCCACGGAACATCTAATTTTATCCATAAATTATGTAGGTAAATTCCCCTGCTGTCTTTGTTTTATTTCCTTGTGCAAAGCATCCAGAATACCGTTGATAAATTTGCCGGATGCTTCGCAGCTGAATTTTTTGGCTATCTCAATCGCCTCGTTGATTACAACTGCAGCCGGAGTATCAGTATATAAAAGCTCGTAAGCGGCAAGGCATAAAATACTGCGGTCCAGCATAGCGATATCTTCCAAATCCCAGTTGTCGGCAAGTTTATCAATTT
Source organism: Candidatus Cloacimonas sp. (assembly GCA_035403355.1). Taxonomy (NCBI): domain Bacteria; kingdom Pseudomonadati; phylum Candidatus Cloacimonadota; class Cloacimonadia (SeqCode); order Cloacimonadales (SeqCode); family Cloacimonadaceae (SeqCode); genus Cloacimonas (SeqCode); species Cloacimonas sp. (SeqCode). Next base: position 7,258 of record DAONFA010000018.1, read on the forward strand.
CCCCTTCTATCTGCTCAATGTTTATGATGGTGTTTTTAACCAGTTCTTCGGCAAATGCGTAAACCGGAGAATCCGAATGGATATTCTCCCCCTCAGCCAAAGAGAGCAAGATATCGGTGTATTCATTTAATAAACCGTATTCGCGATAGCTCCCTTCTATCTCTGAAAATTCAAGAGAATAGAGGCACTGAATAGCCATTTCGCGAGCTTTACGCCTTTGCCCCATTTTTCATCGCTGCTAAAAGGTTTAACATTTCCAGAGCGGAACTGGCAGCCGTGAAACCTTTGTTACCGGCTTTCGTTCCAGAACGCTCAATTGCCTGCTCTATACTATCCGTAGTTAATACCCCGTATATAACCGGTTTGCGGGTTTCCAAACCAACCATAGCAATGCCTTTGGTAACTTCCGCACTGATATATTCAAAGTGAGGAGTAGCGCCTCTGATGATAGCTCCCAAACAGATAACGGCATCAATATCACTTTGTAAAGCTGCTTCTTTGGCTACCAAAGGTATTTCAAAAGCTCCCGGAACCCACATCACACTGATATCTTCCTCGTTAACTTCGTGGCGCTTAAGACAATCCAAAGCTCCTTCCAGCAAACGGGAACTGAGAAATTCGTTGAAACGACTTACTACCAGAGCAAATTTATAGCCCTTGGAAATTAGTTTTCCTTCTAAAACTTTCATCTTATACTCCTTTCATATTAGAAAAATAGATGAGGTTTAGTATTTGTCCGTATCCTGTATTCATCTTCTGATATACAATTTAGCATTAAAAACCATTATTTGAACTGCTGTAATTTATTCAAGTAAAATCTTCGGGAGGTTCATCTGCCCTGTCCCTCCCAAAGTTAGTAATCTATAGGTTACAAAGCGTAAGCGGTGGTTGACAAGATATCCACCTTCCGGTAACCTGTTTTTTTCGCTATAGGCAAGGTAAACAAAGAGATTGGTGTGGTTGACAAGATGTCCACCTTCCGGTATTCTCAACCATCTTATCCTTTCTCATTATTAAAATCTGCATAATCTGCGTAATCTGCGTGAAAATCATCTGCGTAATCTGCGGGCAACAAACTCTGCTGGAAACATAATTTGATTGGGTATAACTCATTCCCATAGTTACAAATCCTAACTAACAGAAGTCAAATTAGAAATGTTCACCATCCCAATCATCCTTAGCTTTTTTCTTGACATCCTATACTGATAGAAATAAAAAGTTACAAAAAGATAAATGCCTGAAGGATAGAGTTATGATAGCGGTTCTAACATGTGACATAATCCGCTCCAGGGTGTATGGTGTAAACCAAAGACAGCAATTGGAAACCCAAATTAGCGAATCATTTCAATATGCCTGTAAAATAATCCCTCAAGCGCAAGCGGATTATATGTCTTTTTCTGTAACCCAGGGTGATGAATTTCAATTCAGTATGGAATCCTCTCCCTATTTTTATCACTTTCTTTTTACCTTCAGAAATCGTCTTTCGTTATGTGGAATTGAACCGATTCCTCTATTCAGGGCAGGTATCGGATTTGGAACAAGAACTATTGAAGGTAAAAGCAACAGCTATCAAATGGATGGCAGCGCTTATCATAATTCCCGTTATGCAATGAATAGTTTTGCTGAGACAGTTAATAAGAAACGCTTGAGTATTGTGTATTTCAACCATCCCTTCCTGGATAAATGCTACAATACGGTTCTCGCTTTTTGTGATGATTTAGAAAGGTCTCATAGCTATGATCAAAAAAAAGCTATAAAACAAATTCTTACAGGTTTAACATATCAGCAAGCAGCCCAAAACTTAGGAGTTAGCAAGCAAAATGTTGATCGTTTGTTAAAAAGAGCAAATTGGAATTTATTTACTCAAGCTATGGATCTATTTTGCACACCGATACCTTTAGAAAATCAAGATGTTCAATGTTGAAATTTACTATAGGTCAACCGAATATGATTGACTTTCTATATGTCAACCATATATGGTTGACTATTGTAAAATCAACCAAAACCGGGGGGTTCATTAAAAAATTAGGACGGGTGGATTTCCTGCAATATCTAATTACTGATAAAGAAGGTAAATAATGCTTCTCTGGCGCTTATTATTAGCTTTATTTGTGAGCGATTTTTTACTCCAGAACGGCTGGCTGATTAAAAGCAAAAAATATATTTGGGGTTTAGTTTTACATTGCCTGATATATTTAGCTGTAATGCTTATTTTTACGGCAAATCTACTATCAGCTAAGGTCATTTTAACTCTCCTGATTTTGGCTTTTCTGCATGGAGTTGTGGACTACGGAAAGAATTTACTGCATCCACTTTTGGATAATAAGGAATGGCTGCTGTTTCTGGTTGACCAGATAATTCACATTATTACTGTTATCTTAGCAGTTTGGTTTATTTCTCTGCCTGATAGAATTTATATTCTTTCCTGCGTAAACAGATTATTTGTTGATTTGCTGTTACAGTATCTGATCCTGTTTACTGTCACTGTTTTCGGAGGCATCTTCTTCACCGATAGCATATTAAAAGTTATCCTGAAAGAAGTGTATGAAAAAGATAACCATCAATATCAAGCTTCCCGATTAATTGGTATGAGCGAACGGTTTTTAATTACTATTGCTGTCCTGATCGGGCATTATGAGTTAATCGGTTTTCTGATCGCTGCAAAATCACTAATGCGCTTACCCGAAATACAAGATAGAAATACAGAAAATTATAGTAATTATATCCTGGTGGGGACCTTAGTAAGTTATTCCTGGGCGTTGTCTATTGCATTACTGTTCAATAAATTATTGTAACTTTTAACGAGGGGCTTACGCCACCGTCGCTATCAATGTATCGCCCTACGGGCTTATTGGTAGAGGGCTGAGAGCAGAGTGTATCCCAACACCCTAAACCCTCTTAACCATCTTATCTAGACCCTCTCAACCATCTTATCCCTTCTAATTATTAAAATCTGCGTAATCTGCGTAATCTGCGTGAAAATAATCTGCGTAATCTGCGGGAAACAAACTCTGCGGGAAACAAAAACCCCGGCAGCCAACCGGGGTTTGTATATTCAGAGGCAACAGATAGCTATTTGAGTATTTGTTTATCTAATTCATCCAGGAAGATACCGAGCAGGATAGAGAGCACCAATTCAAAGAATACCTGTTCATTCTGCTCATTAATCAAGGGAATATCCACAAGTTGATTGATGCGGGTAGCGAGTTCTTTTACCAGGATATTGTTATCGTTCATTTTTTCTCCTTTTTTACATATTGGCGGTTAATGTATCAGCACCGGGAACTTTTGCCAGAAAGCCGTTAGTGACGGCTGAAGCGATGGAAATGATGCTATCGCCAACGGTTTGCAAATCGGTGTAAGTTAAGGTTGTCAGATCAATGTGTTCAGGATCGCTCTTTTCAAAGTTGAACATCATTTTAACCCAAAGAGCGTAGCCATTGGGTGGCAGATTGCCTTTGGGAACATTTGCGGTATTCAGCTGTGCGTATTGTTTCAATTCTTGCTTGTAAGGGGCAGAGATACTTGCATAAATAGCAGCAAGATTTTTGGTTTTAGAACCAATTAGGGTATTGTTTTCGGTTATACGCGGTTTAACTTTTTTGCGACCTATGCAAATCGTATTTTTACGATAGCTGGCATAGGTTATTTCATCCAACGAACCGGAATAGGTTCGGATTCCGTACTTGAAATTTACTTTCATTTTTGTCTCCTTTTTTTTTTTTCTTTAGGCGTTTCCGGAAAACTTGCCTTCACTTTTATTGGGGGTGACAAAAATGGGAGCTTGGTGACAAAACTAAAATTATTTTCTAAATTCCCCCGCTTGACACGAAAGCTAAGCTGAAAAATCTGGCATAAAGAAACATAAATTGGAGCTTAATAATGGATATATTAATTAAGGATTTCCTCTCTTTCCTTTCTGGCAGCAGAAGCAGTTTTTTCGCCAGCAGGGAAATTCAAAAAAGATTGAACGAGGCAGGTTTTATCTGCCTTCCTGAAAATAAACCTTTTAAATTGAGCAGCGGAGGAAAATATTATCTCCAACGCCAGGGAACGGCTATTTTAGCTTTCATAACGGGCAGCGAAAACTTTGCAAAAGGCGGTTTTAACCTTGCCGGAAGCCATATTGACTATCCCTGTCTCAAACTTAAACCTCAAAGTATAAAAACCGAAAAAGGGATTACCAAAATTGGTGTGCAGGTTTATGGCTCACCTATTATCAGCACTTGGTTAGACCGTGAACTTGGCATTGCCGGAAAAGTGATTGTTAAAACAGCTAAGGGCTATAGAGTAGAATATGTGGATTTTCAAAAGCCGGTAGCCATTATTCCTAATGTAGCTCTTCACTTGAACCGGGAAGTTAATAAGGGTTTTGCCTATAATCCGCAAACCCAGTTAAATGCTATCCTAAGTGTTAGTTCAAACGGTATAAATCCACTTTATTCAGCAATCGCGCAAGAACTGAAAGTTAAGGAAGAACAAATTGCCGAAACAGAGCTTTATTTATATGACTTCATTCCGGCAGCTCAAATCGGTTTGCAGCAGGAAATGATTGCTTCACAGGGACTTGATAACCTGGCTATGGCTCATGCCATTCTTTCTGCCATTCTTCAATGTGAAAAGCCGCAAAAGACCGCTGCAGCTATCTTTTTTGATAATGAAGAAATCGGCTCGCAGACCCCTCAGGGAGCCGATTCTTTGTTCCTGGAAGAAATGCTGGAACGAATTTGCCTCAGCCAAAGCAATAGCAGAGAGGATTTTTACCTGGCTTTGCGCAACAGCTTTTTTATTAGTGCCGATGTAGCCAATGCCTGGCATCCGTCTTTTGCCGAAAAATATGAACCGGATTATGCTCCGTTGATAAATAAAGGACCTGTAATTAAGTTTGATGCTTATCACAGATACGCATCCGATGCAGAAAGTTCTTATCGCTTTATTCAGCTTTGCGAAAAGGCAAATGTTCCTTATCAGAAATTTTTAGTGCGTAGCGATGCTACCAGTGGAATTACTATCGGACCTATTTTAGCTTCAAGATTGGGATTGCAGACAGTTGATATCGGAAATCCAATTTGGGCAATGCATTCCATTAGAGAAACTGGTGGAACTGAAGACCACAAATACCTGGTGAAAGTACTTAGACGGTATTTTGGATAGCGAGACAGCGAAATAGCGAGACAGCGAGATGGCGAGACAGCGAGATGGCGAGATAGCGAGATGGCAAGTTAGAGAGATAGCGAGATGGCGAGATAGAATAACATCAATGGAGATAAAAAATGAATAACGGAAAAATAAGAAGTTATCGTGATTTAGATATCTGGCAAAGAAGTATGAATATAGCAGAAATGGCTTATAAGTTAACAAAAAAATTCCCTTCTGAAGAAAGGTATAATATGGTTAGCCAGATTAGAAGGTCTGCTGATTCAGTTCCTGCAAATATTGCAGAGGGCTGGGGAAGAAAAATGAGTAAAGAATTTATCCATTATTTAAGGATTGCCTCAGGTAGTTTACGAGAACTGGAAACCCACTTATTGTTATCTGAGCGTTGTGAAATTGTATGCATAACGGATATAAATCCAATTCTTGCTCAAGCAGAAATACTTAGTAAACAGATTTGGTCTCTTCAGTATCAACTTCAAAGCAGAAATAATAAAGTAACAAAATGACCATCTCGCCATCTCGCCATCTCGCCACCTCGCTCTTTCACAACTACAACAAATATATATATTAAGGAGAATACAATGTCAACCTTCAAACCCTTCAAAGCCCTAAGACCGATTCCGGACAAAGCTAAGGCAATTGCTTCAATGCCTTATGATGTTATGGATTCAGATGAAGCACGCAAAGAAGTGCAAAAAAACCCTTTAAGCTTTCTCCATGTAGAAAAGCCCGAAGTTGACCTTCCATCGGGAACGGATTTATACGATCCCGCAGTATATGCCAAAGCCAGGGAAAACCTCTATAAATATGTTTCTGATGGCTATATGAAACAGGATGCGCAGCCAGCATATTACATCTATAAACAAGTTATGGATGGCCGCGCTCAAATTGGTTTAGTGGGTTTAACTTCTGTAGATGAATATATGGACGGCACCATCAAAAAACACGAATTAACCCGTGCAGAAAAAGAAGCAGACCGCATTCGTCATATTGCTGCCTGTGATGCACATCCTTCACCTGTATTTTTTACCTATCGTCATCAGGATGTAATTGATAATACAGTAGCCAAAGTTATGGCTAATAAGCAGCCGGAATATGATTTTATAAGTGATGACAGCATTCATCATACTCTTTGGGTGATGGATGACCCGGAGGATATTAAAGCTATTCAAAATGCCTTTACCTCTTTGCCGAATTTATATGTAGCAGATGGACATCATAGAACTGCCAGTGCAGCAAAAGTTGGATTGAAAAAGCGTGAGCAGTTTCCTGATTATACCGGCGACGAAGAATTCAACTATTTTATGGCAGTTATCTTTCCGGATAATCAATTGAAAATTTATGATTATAACCGGGTGGTTAAAGACCTGAACGGCTTAACCAAAGAAGAATTTTTAGCCAAAATAGCTGAAAAATGGAATGTTACTCCCATTCCTGAAGGCAATAACTTTGCTCCTCAAAAGAAACATAACATAAGTATGTATCTTGATGGAAAATGGTATCGTTTAGAACCCAAACCGGGAACCTGGAATGAAAAAAATATTGTGGAAGACCTGGATGTTTCCATTTTACAGAATAATCTTCTGCAACCCGTTTTAGGCATCAACGACCCGCGCACCGATCAAAGAATTGATTTCATCGGTGGAATTAGAGGTCTTGGTGAACTTGTTAAAAGAGTTGATAGTGGAAGAGAAACAGTTGCTTTTGCTATGTATCCTACCAGTATGGATGAACTTTTAGGTATTGCCGATGCCGGAGAAATTATGCCTCCGAAATCAACCTGGTTTGAGCCCAAATTGCGTAGCGGATTATTTATTCACTTACTGAAATGACTACTTATACCTTTGAAAGTTTGGGCTGTTCTAAAAATTTAGTGGACAGCGAGCGTTTTATAACGATTTTAAAGAAATATGGTCTTTCTGAGTCATATTACTATTATGAAGCAGATTTGTTTATACTTAACAGTTGTGCCTTTATCTGCGAGGCATTAGATGAACTGAATTATTTACTCTGTGATATAATAGATCACACTGAAGATAGAGATGTCAAAATAATAGTTACCGGCTGTATAATGAATCGGGGTTATGAGGATTACAAAGAAGGATTTCCGGAAGTGGATGCCTGGATTCCGTTAAAGGACTTTGCTGCTTTTGAAAAATATCTGCTGGATAATATTCTGCCTTCTTATATAGCCCCTAAAAGGTTATCCTACAAAGAAAGAACTCATCTGGAAAACGGAAAGTATGTGTATTTACGGATTGCAGACGGTTGCAATAATAAATGCTCCTACTGTATGATTCCATATATTAGAGGAAAACAGGTTTCAGAGCCGATTGAGACCCTCGTTGAAGAAGCAAAATCAATGCAAAAATACGGTAGAGAGCTTATTTTGATAGCTCAGGATACCTGCACTTATGGAACCGATATTTATGGAGAAAAAGCCCTGCCTAAACTAATTGAAGCATTGCATAATCAGACAAATTATGACTGGATTCGTCTTCTCTATATGCATCCTGATAACTTTGAGAGCGAATGGACGGAACTCTGGAAAAAGTATCCTAAGTTACTGCCCTATTTTGATATACCTATTCAACAGGTGAGCCCTGAAATCATTAAAGCAATGCACCGTAAAAAGAGCTATGAGCAATTGAAAGAACTTTTTCAATATATTCAGAAAGAAGTTCCTAATGCCGTTTTCCGCACTACTTTGATGGTTGATTATCCAAATGAAACAAAGGAAGATTTAGACCTGCTGGACAAATTTCTTTCCGAAGTTCCTATCTTACAGGGAGGTGTGTTTGCTTATTCTCCCGAATCCAAAGACCCTTCCGTTAACATCTACGATGAATTTGACTGGAAAAAAGGCAAAAATTTAATGTTTGATTGGGAAGATAAGTTGAGAAAAGATAGGCAGAAACATCTGGAAAAATATGTGGGAACTATTCAACCCGCTTTAGTAGAAAGATGTCAACCCTATACCGAGCAATTTACAGGTCGCTTATGGTTTCAAGCGCCTGAAATTGATGGCTGTGTCCATATAGATAACCTTCCTGAAGATAGAAGTCCTATTATAAATGTGGAAATCGTAGATATTATCGGAGATGAAATAATGAGTATTTTTCACTCTAATATAAATTGCAATAAGGAATAAGTATATGAAAAAGATAGCTTTAACGGGAATTAAACCAACTGGAATTCCCCACATCGGAAATTATCTGGGAGCTATTAAACCGGCTTTAAAACTTTCCGAGACCTGTGAAGCGCGTTATTTTATTGCCGATTACCATGCTTTAAATGCCTGTAAAGACCCTGTAGAACTGAAAAATATGACTGTGGAAATTGCCTCTGCCTGGCTTGCCTGCGGGCTTAATCCCGAAAAAACACTTTTTTACCGTCAAAGTGATGTGCCGGAAACATTTGAACTGCTAACTATACTAATGGCTTTCACTTCCAAGGGTTTAATGAACCGTGCCCATGCCTATAAAGCCATCGTGCAAAGTAATTTGGAAAATGGTAAAGACCCTGACGACGGAGTTAATATGGGTCTATATACCTATCCGATTTTAATGGCAGCGGATATCTTACTTTTTGATACAGATTTTGTTCCCGTTGGCACCGATCAATTTCAACATATTGAAATGGCACAGGATATTGCTCAAAGCTTCAATTTTGTGTATAAGACCCAGGCATTAAAAATTCCGCAACCCATAGCTCAGGAAGAAACAAAAACCGTTGTTGGCTTGGATGGACGCAAAATGAGCAAAAGCTACAATAATACCATTCCTATGTTCTGCTCTGAAAAAGCACTGAAAAAATTGATTATGAGCATTGTAACCAATAGCCAGACAGTGGAAGAACCCAAAGACCCTGAGGCATCAAATATTTTTGCCCTCTATAAAAACTTTGCTTCACCCGAACAGATTGAAAATATGCGCTCCCGCTATTTAAAAGGTGGCTTGGGATGGGGTCAGGCAAAACAGGAACTTTTTGAAGTTGTGAATGCAGAATTAACCCCAATCCGGGAACGCTATAATTATTGGATAAACAATCAAGATGTTATCTGGAACGCACTAAAAGCAGGAAGTGAAAAAGCCCGCATTCTTGCCTCGGACAAAATAAAACAGCTGAGAAAGATTATTGGGATAGGAAAATAGGCAGAGAGCACAGGATGGTTGATGTTTTCGTCAGTCACCTATATAGCTTTTTTTCCGCAATGGTGACATTCTTGTCAACCACCTTTATAGCTATTTTCGTTACGGAAAAAAAGGTAATAGAGAAATAACTCGGTTGCAAGGGGAACGACAAGATGTCGTTCTTCCGGAAAAAAGCGGCGCTTCAGCGAGCGCCGGCTACATAACATCGTAACCGGTAGAATGTTTTAACCTGCAATTTTTCGCGCACCTTCAATCCCGAAATTTTTGCAATAACACTCCGATATGATTCTCATATCTTTCCCGTATCGCAATATGAGAAAGACACGGGAATCTCATCCCCGGTATAGCACCAAAAAACAAGAATCGGTTTGGAATGAGAAACGGGTAAGCAACCCAATTATTATACCTTTGATATTGAAAAGACATAAAAGGAAAATAAAGTTTATAATGCTGAGAAGGTTTAGAGGGTTGATGTTTCTTATGAACGACGAGGACTTCGTTCTTCCTGGCCTAAAAGCCCCTTAGGGCGACACAAAAATAGCGATGGTGGCGTAAGCCCCTCGTAAAAGGTAAGCCCCGAGCGCTTTTTTCACTTTCCCCTTTCCTGAAAGCCCCTTAGGGCGAGATCGGATGGTTGACCTCCTGGTCAACCTCTTCTTGTGCTTGAACGACGAGGACGTCGTTCTTCCTGAACAAAAAGCCCCTTAGGGACTTTAGGGAAACGGGATAAATGATAAAAAATTAGGCATTTTATGCTATAGGTCTTCAATTCCCGGCATTTTGTTTTTCGCTTAGTTCCAGCCAACGCGTAAGTAGTTTCTGGTGTTTATTTTCCAGCTCCTGAAGGGAGACACTGATTTGGGTATAATCGTTAGGAGTTAGTGACTTGGCAAAGTCGTTCAGTTTGTTATCCAGTTCCTGAAGTTGGTTTTCGGCGGTTTCAATCTCTTTTTCTATCAATGCCATTTCCCGTTGTTCATTATAGCTCAATCCTTTGGCAATGCGTTTGGGACGCGTAATTAGCGGTTCCTTCTTTTCTGCTGTTTCTTCCTGTTCATAGTGTTGCACCAATAAATAATCGGAATAGTTACCGGCAAATTTACGCAATTTACCATTTTGGAAAATAAAGAGATAGTCCACTGTTCTGTCCAAAAAAAAGCGATCGTGCGAAACAATTAACAAACAACCCTTAAAAGCATCCAGGTAGTCCTCCAAAATTTCCAGAGTGCGAATATCCAGGTCATTGGTGGGCTCATCCATAATAATAAAATTGGCTCCAAACATTAACGCTTTCAATAAATAGAGCCGTTTTCTTTCGCCTCCGGAAAGAGCGCTCAATTTCATTTGTTGCATTTTGCCGTCAAAAAGAAAGCGCTTAAGCATTTCTGTGGCAGTAACTTTGTTTCCGTCAGCGGTTTTAATTACTTCCGCAAATTGGGCTATATAATCATAGACAGTAAGATTGGGATCAAAACTATCCTCATCTTGTTTATAATAAGCAAAATGGGTATTTACACCTGATTTCACAGTTCCGCAATCGGGCTTTTCTTCTCCGATAATTATTTTCAGCAAAGTTGTTTTGCCACAGCCATTGGGACCGATAACGCCAATTCTTTCCATATTTTGAAAGTTATGCTCAATACCTGTAAAAAGGGCTTTCCCAGAGTAGGATTTACTCAGATTATGCAATTCCAGAATCGTTTTCCCTAAGCGATCAATTTGAAAAGAGATATCCAAATCCTGGTGAGAGATGAGATAACTTTTGCTAAGCAGTTCTTTTACCCGGTCAATATGGTCTTTGGGCTTACTGGTTCTTGCCTTTGCTCCCCTATTCAGCCAATCAAGTTCTTTTTTTAATTGTGCCTGACGCCTGATTTCTTTACGCTGACTATCGGTTGCCCGAATAAGCTTGCCTTTAATATAGGCACTGTAATTACCTTCATAAGCATATAATCTTGTTCTTTCAATTTCAATGATTTTGGTGGCAACCGCATCCAGAAAATAGCGATCGTGGGTAACGAAAATAACTGCTATTGAGGTATTAACCAAATAGTTCTGCAGCCATTCAATGGTCTCCAAATCCAGATGATTGGTGGGCTCATCTAAAAGCAATAAATCCGGTTCGGCTGCTAAAACTCTTGCTAAATCAGCTTTTCTGCGTTGCCCGCCGGAAAGTTCTCCCATTTTTTCGTGGTAATTGTTTATTCCTAAACGGCTGAGAATGGATTTATAATGATACTCGTCCTTAATTTCACCTTGCAGAGGATATGTATGTTGTAAAACAGAAACCGCGGGATGATATTGCGGGTCTTGTTCTAACAGACATACTTTTAAGTTCTTACGCCTGGTAACGGTTCCTGTTGCCGGCTTTATCAAACCGCTGATAATACGCAGTAATGATGTTTTGCCACTTCCGTTGATACCTACAATGCCTATTTTTTCGGAAGTATGAATGCCCAAAGAGAGATCCTGGAGAATAATTCTCTCTCCATAAAGGCAGGATACATTTTCCAGAGTTAGCAGGACTTCGTTCATAATCTATTTTTCCCGCAAATCACGATGTTGGTTTCCCGCGGATTACGCGGATATTTTCGCAGATTTCGCAAATTCTTTTTATTACTTTAACATAAACATATATAATTAGTTGCATCCCTGCCTTGAATTTATACAAGGCATTCACCCCTTCACCCACTCACCCCTTCACCTGTTAACCTGTTAACCCGTTAACCCACTCACCCCTTCACCCGTTAACCCGTTAACCTGTTCACCCGTTAACCCGTTAACCCTTCTGGCGTCCCTGAGGCGATTCGAACGCCTGACCTTCACCTTCGGAGGGTGCCACTCTATCCAGCTGAGCTACAGGGACGCAATTTTTATAGTTCCTAATTTTTACAAAGGGATATTCTGTCAATCAAGAAGTCCCAAGAACTGAAGTTATAAGGAAGAAAAGGTAGCTGGAGGATGCTGTTCCGCTTTATTTTTATGCGGAGCTTCAGCGAGCTCCGGTACAAAATTCACCCCTTCACCCGTTAACCCACTCACCCCCTTCACCCGTTAACCCGTTAACCTGTTCACCCGTTAACCCACTCACCCCTTCACCCGTTAACCTGTTAACCCGTTAACCCGTTAACCTGTTCACCAACGCCTGCGGTGCTTCGGCAAATTCCGTCTTCACTCTTTATTCAGTTTATCCACTGCCTCGGAAAGAGGTAAAACCTCCAGTCCTAAATGGTTTATATAGTTTAGAACTTCTTCAAATTCCGCTACCGGACAATTGGTTCCAGAAAGATTATCCGGTTCTTCTATAGAATGAAAACCCAGAATAATGAGGTCTTCTCCATTAGCTATCCCTCTGCGGATGCGTTCTTTATAGATATCAGCCGTCCAGGAACTTTGATAAGCCAGATAACCCAGCCCTTGAACATTAAGAGGAATATGCATTGCGTAATCATTACTACCTCGTAAGTAAGTATAATATTCCGTTAAAACAGGATAATATTCCAGGGGGCATTTTCCTCTCGGCATAGCAAAAGAACGGGGATTAAAACCCCAATTATTCAGACGCCAGTAATCCTGACTGATAGTATATTCTGCTTCTTCGTAAGTTAATTCAGCCAGATTTTCGTGACGAAGAGAGTGACCTCCAATTTCCCAGTTATAATTCTTATGCAATTCCCGAATTTGAGCTAAACTCATATTTTTAGGTCCATAAAGATATTGGGAATTTACATAACAGGTTCCTCTATATCCATATTCCTGCATCAAAGGAAAAGCATAAGTATAAACTCCGCTTTTTTGATCATCAAAAGTAAGACAAATTACAGGAGTATTCCTTTCCACGGGAGTAAAGAAATTACAGGAACCAAGCAACATAGAAAGCAAAATCACAATAAATAACGGCTTTTTCATAATCCCAATTCCAGATTTGCCTGAATTCCCAAATTATGTTTCGCTTTCCGAAATTTACTTCCTTCTATATAATATAATAATCCGATTCGTTGGTTTTGGCAAAAATGCCAGTCCCAGGACAAACCAATTCTCTGAAAAGTGCTTTTATCATAATAATCAAGATAGTAAAAAGGATTTAGGGAACAAACGCTTATTTTACGGCTTAAAGCTATTCTATATTGTTGATAACTCATTAAAGTCGGTTCCAATTCCAGATATTCAGCACTGCCAAATAATGCGGTTAAATTATCTATTTGATAGTTACCTGCTACAAGGGCATAAGTAGTTGTATGATTTTCAGTTACATCATAATTGGGAAGAAAGCTTAAAGCCAGCTGCCCTTCTAAAACAAGGTCTCCTTTTTGAATTTGGGTGTTTAGGTAACTGATAGAAACAGGCGTCTGCCAATGGTTATCCTGTGCTCTAATTTCTTCTGCAGCTTTAAAATAACCAAAAGGATACTGCCGTTGAAAAGTAACCATTCCAATTGCCTGATTATGATTATCACCCCCGACATCAATTGCAATCAGGTTTTCGGCAAAGCCAAATCCCAAACGAACTCTATTCAAACGCGTTGCCTGATAACGGTATTGATCCTGATCAGCAGAAACAGGAGAAAAAGAATATAGTTTATTGGGTAATCCATAACCCCAGGGAATAGAGCCGACTGTAATTTGCCGGTTTTCTTTAGCCCAGGAAAGGTCAAAGCGATATAATTCTACATAATTCTCTATAAAATTGGCTCTGCTGCGTAGTTCCATTGTGGCAAAAAGGTCTTTATAAGCCAGGGAATCAATACCAAATCCTATTTGATAAAATTCGTTCCAGTGTATTTCCTTTCCTGTTTGGTTAGGACAATAGGCACCGGTATTGAGGGATTTCCAACTCAGGAATAAAGGAACTTCCAAACCGTTCATAAAAGCACACCAGGCAAACAGCAAAAAGAAAAGCAGGAATTTAATGCTCTTGTTAGCCATAATATTTCACTGTAACGGAAAGTAATATCCGTTCAAATATATAGGTAGGTTGTTGCTTTTCATTGTGCTGCTCTTTTTTTTATCATATCTCTTTTGTAAACATAGCCCTATATCTGTCAAATCCTTTTTTGTTGTGTAGCCGGAGGACGCTAATCCTTCGTTTGTTTATTGTGCAGAGCTTCAGCGAGCTCCGGCTACCCAAAATCCTTCTCGCCCTCTCGCCCTCTCGACCTCTCGACCTCTCGACCTTCCGACCTTTTTTATTGACAGCAAATCCGCTATTAAAAATAAAGTAAAAGCCAAAGACATCAAGAGAGGAAAAAATGTCAGGGAAGAGAATATTACTCTGTGTAAGCGGAGGTATCTCTGCTTACAAAGCAATAGATTTAGCCAGCCAGCTAAACAAACAGGGTTGGGAAGTTAAATGTGTGCTAACGGAAAATGCTATGAAATTTGTAACACCTATAAACTTCAGTGCCATAACGCATAATAGTGTGCACACTTCTCTGTTTTCCGATATTGATCCTATTCCTCATATAACCCTATCCTCTTGGGCAGATTTAATTGTTGTAGCTCCCGCAACGGCAAATATAATTGGCAAGGCAGCAACTGGAATTGCCGATGATTTACTTTCCACAATTTTAGTTGCTTCCAATAAACCGGTGCTTTTTGTTCCTGCAATGAATGTGAATATGTATCAGTCCTTAATTGTTCAGGAAAATCTCAGGAAACTAAAGGAGCGGGGAAATTATGTTTTACAACCGGAAACCGGAATGCTTGCCTGTGGCGTTACCGGAGAAGGTAAATATCCTTCCAACACGGAAGTTGTTTATGCTATTAAGACCTATCTGAACTATCAAACTGATTTACAGGGAATTAAGGTTTTGCTTACTGCCGGAGCAACAATTGAAGCAATTGACCCGATGCGTTTTCTCAGTAATCGTTCATCCGGTAAAATGGGTTTTGCGATTGCTCGCGCTTTAGCATTAAGGGGAGCTGAAGTTACTCTTATTTACGGCAATATTCAGCTGGAACTTCCTTATTATTTAAAAGAAGCTGTTTTTTGTGAAAGTGCTGCTAAAATGTATGAAGCAGCTATCACTCGTTACCCTGAAATGGATTGGCTGATATGTTGTGCAGCCGTTGCGGATTATAAACCTAAAGAAACAAAAAACCAGAAACTGCCCAAACAGGAAGAACTAAATCTTGAGCTTATTCCTACAGTAGATATTTTAGCCGAACTGGGAAAAGTGAAAAAGGAAAATCAAATTTTGGTAGGTTTTGCAGCTCAATCCGATAACCTCATTCCAAGCGCTCTGGATAAATATTACCGTAAAAACCTTGATCTTATTTGTGCCAATGATATTCGCTTTGCCGGTAAAGAAGATGACGAACTTATCGTGCAGGGAAAAATTAAGGGCTATCCCACCTTGCCGGAAGACCCCAATCTCAATTCTGTAGTGATGAAAGGGGATAAATTCTCACTGGCTCATAACTTGATTAACATTCTGAAAGAGCTATGAGGCAGATTTTAATAAGCGGAGCCAATTCTCAGATTGGCAGTTACCTGGCTAAAGAATATTACCGGCAAGGATACAAACTGGTATTACTTTATCATAAACGCAATGAACGCATTGAAGAATTATTAGATAAAGAAGGTGTATTTTCCTATCCTGTTGATTTATGTAATTCCGAAGCTGTAAAAGAAGCAGTTTTAAAGGCGGAACGGTCTCTGCAACAAACAACCGATACTGTAATTCATTGTGCGGCAATTCGCAGTTCGGATGCTTTACCACTTTACAAAACAGAGCCACAGCAGTTTGCTGAAGTGCTGCAAACAAATATGATGAGCACCTATAATATCCTTCGTTGGACCTTACCTGCAATGCAGGAAAACGGTTTTGGCAGAGTAATAATTATGGGAAGCGATGTTAGCCAAAAAGGACTAAAAAATGGTAGTGCTTATGCCGCTTCCAAAGCAGGAATAGTAAATTTAGTAAAAAGCGTGGCATTAGAAATGGCAAAATACAATATTCTCATCAATGCTGTTTCTCCAGCTCCGGTAGAAACCAATCTGGAAGAGGATTACAGCGGAGAGTATTTAAACTTCCGGAAGCGCTATTTTGCAGAATATTTAGCCCAAGCCCCTACCGGCAAATTAGTTACTAAAGAAGAAATTAAGAAAGTTATAGACCTGCTGATAGAGGAGAACATTGCTAATCTCAATGGCAAAGAAATCATTATAGACGGAGGTGTATAATGAAGGTTAAGCTCTGCACCATCTTCTTCTTCCTGATTTTGATTGCGAATTTGACCGCAGCGGAAGTTCCTTTTCGGGAAGGAGAAAAACTTACTTTCACGGTTAAATATGGAATAATAAGTGCCGGAGAGGCATCTTTGCAAACTGAAAGTTCTGTTTATCTGGGTGCTCCGGTTTGGCGTCTTTCCACCACAGCCAAAACCTATCCCTTCTTTGATAAAGTTTATAAAGTGCGTGACACAGTAGAAAGCTGGTGGGATAAAAATAATCTTCAGCCCTATAAATTCAGCAAAAATTTACAGGAAGGGCATTACCGTCAACATCGTGTACACCTTTATGACCATTCCTCGTTAAATTCAACCTATAAAAAATGGAACTTCAAAAACAAGGTTTTTGAAAACAGCACAATGGAAATTCCTGCAGGAACTCAAGACATTTTAAGCGCTTTTTATTTAGCACGCACTAAAAATCTGCAAGTGGGAAAACCGATAATTGTAAATATAACTGCTGATGGCAGAAATATGCCAACCGAGATTTTAGTTCACCGCAAAGAACAGCAAAATACCATTTTCGGCAATATTGAATGCCTGGTTATTGAACCTAAACTGAAAGGAGAAGCAATTTTCAAGCAAAGCGGCAGAATTTTAATTTGGGTTACCAATGATGAATACAAAATTCCCGTGCGCCTGGAAAGTAAAATAACTATCGGCAGTTTTGTGGCAGTTTTGAAAAGTGCACAGCAGGTTCCTTACAAAATAAAGGTATGACACCTGATCTTTTAGCTACTGAGACCTACAATTATTATCTGCCGAAGGAATTGATTGCCCAATTTCCTGCAGCGGAAAGAACTGCCTCACGCCTGATGCAGGTTAAAAGAAAAAGCGGAGAAATAATTCATCGCAGGTTCGCGGATATTGTTCAACTGCTGAACGAAGGGGATTTAGTAATCATTAACAGCAGCAAAGTTATTCCTGCTCGCCTTTATGCTACAAAAGAAACAGGTACCACAATAGAAATTCTGCTGCTGAATAAACTAAATGAAAACACTTGGCAGTGTATTGCCTCTCCGGGGAAAAAAGTTAAACAGCCCCAATGGCTGTATTTTTCGGATAATTTAAGCGGCTTCATCAGTAAGGGCAATAGTGATGGCTTCCGAGAGATTAGTTTCACTTGCAAAAATGATTTCTGGCAAGAGCTTAACCGCATCGGGCACATCCCTTTGCCTCCATATATTGAACGCAGTGATACTGCTTTGGATAGCGAAAGGTATCAAACTGTTTATGCCAAAGAAAATGGCTCTATTGCAGCTCCTACCGCGGGTTTGCATTTTGACGCCCAAACCCTTACAGCCCTGAAAGAGAAAGGCGTGCTTTTCAGCGAAGTTATTTTACACATTGGCATTGGAACTTTCCGTCCGGTAAAAACGGAACGCATAATAGACCATAAAATGCATTCCGAACTGGTTACAATACCTCAAGCTACAGCAGACAGCATCAATTTAGCCAAAAAAGAAGGCAGAAGAATCGTCTGCATTGGAACAACCAGCACCCGCAGCGTAGAAAGCTTTTGGCAGGAAGGAAAAATGCAAAGCGGTTCAAAGTGGACTGATATCTTTATCTATCCCGGTTTTCAATTTCAAGTAACGGATGCTTTGCTCACCAATTTTCACCTGCCCAAATCTACCCTTTTAATGATGATAACTGCTTTCGGCGGCTATCAAACTATTATCCAGGCATACAATATTGCCGTTCAGGAAAAATACCGTTTTTTCAGTTACGGCGATGCAATGTTTATTGAGGATTGAATGCGTAATTACTTTTATTATGATTTATTAGACAGCACTATGCTGGAATACAAACGCTTAAAAGAACTAAATGCAGAACCCCTTTGCGTGCAAGCTAAAACTCAAAATGACGGTTTTGGCAGAGCTAATCATATTTGGCTGTCTCCTCCAGAGGGCTTATGGTTTACTTTTGATTACGAAAATAATAGAACGCTGCCTTCTTTTGCCTTATACCTGGGATTTTGCATCCACCAATGTTTGCAGTCCCTGTTTGTAACTCTGAAGGATAAACTGCAAATAAAATGGACTAACGATATCATTTATTCCGGATACAAACTGGGGGGAATTCTCTGTCACTACTATCAGGATAGAAGAATGTATATCGCGGGAGTGGGCATAAATACCAATAATGAAATTGATTCCGAACTGGGAAAATTCGGTGCAATTTGCCTGAAGGATATTCTGGGTTTTGAGGTCTCTAATAAAGAACTCTGCCGCTTAATAATTAAAACGGTGGAGGATAATTGTGTCTTTATGGATGAGCAGAGCAGTTATCTGAACTATTGTAATGACTATCTTTTTGGCAAAGGGCGCATTGCTTTACTGGAAACGGGCGGAACGAATTTGGAAGCAGAAATTATTGAAATAGACGAAAGCGGAGCTTTATTGACAAGAAATGAAAAGGGTGAACTGATAACGGTGCATACCGGCTCTATCTTAAAATT
This sequence comes from Candidatus Cloacimonas sp., assembly GCA_035403355.1. NCBI lineage: Bacteria > Pseudomonadati > Candidatus Cloacimonadota > Cloacimonadia (SeqCode) > Cloacimonadales (SeqCode) > Cloacimonadaceae (SeqCode) > Cloacimonas (SeqCode) > Cloacimonas sp. (SeqCode). Next base: position 26,262 of record DAONFA010000018.1, read on the forward strand.
TTTAAATTAACCTGCCTCAGTTAAATTCTTTCTGTTTCGGTAAACAGTTTACGGTTTTTCTTGACAGATATGCAAAATCCAAAATCAGGTTAAAAAAAATAATTTGACCTTGGATATAGTGGAGGAATAATGAATAAATGGATACTATCAGTGTTAACTGTTGTGCTGTTTCTCTTTGGCTGCACGGCAAATCGCACAGTTCCGGAAATTGAAAATATTGAACCCTATACGGGGATTGTTACCAAAGTAGCTATCTTACCGCTTAAAACGATGGATTCATCCAGTGGTTACATTCAAAAGATTTTAACCGTGCGTGACCTGGAATATGTTTTCGCTAAACACCCTCAATATTCACTTTTGAATATGGAAGAAGTGGCAGAACAATTCCGGCTTTCCGGTTATCGGGATGTAGAAGAACTGGAAATTGAAGAAATGAGAGAGCTGGCAGAAATGACCGGATGCGATATCCTGGTTTTAGGTAGCATCAATAGTATTAGTAGTGATCAGTTTTCTTTATCAACACGGTTTTTCAGTGCAAAAACAGAAGAACTTACTCAACTGGATTTTAATGTAACTAAAGATAGAGAAGCCCGCTGGAAAACTTTGGAAACAACTTTTATTGCCAAGCTTGATGATGTAGTTTCCAATGAAGTGAGCAAAATCTATAATATTGCCTTAAATAATTATGCCAATGGCAACTATGCGGAAGCAGAGAAAAACCTCAATTTTGCTCTGGGGCTTAATCCCGACCTTAAAGATGCTTATTATTATCTTGGCTCCGTTTATTACAAACAAGGCAAGCTGGAACAGGCAATTCAAAATCTGGAAATAAATCTGGAAAAAAATCCGCAACATACCCAAACGCTCAATTCTTTAATGGAATTATACGAGAAGACAAATCAGCCCGCTAAGCGCTTAAACACTATGGAAAAACTTGCTGCTTTAAATAATAATGAAGATTTGTGGCTTACCATCGGCAACCTGTATGCTGAACAGAATAACATCCCCAAAGCAGAAGCTGCACTTAAAAAAGCAATTGAAATTGACCCTGCTTTTATTGAGGCAAAAACTCGTTTGGCATTGCTGATGTATGACCTCAATCGTTACGAAGAGGCAATTCCCTATCTGGAAGCGATTTTTGATCAGTATCCCGAAAACGAACTTATTTCTACCCGTTTGGCAAGCGCCTATCAGAAAGCCAATCGTTTGGATGATGCCATTGCTAAATATGAAAATACTATTAAAACCAATCCCCAAAATGCAACTGCTTATTTAAGCGCCGTAAACCTTTATCGCTTAAAGGCCTCCCAAACATCCGACCCGACAGTGGTTGCAGCAATCAATAAAAAAGCTATTGATATCTTGAATGCTCTTGTTACAAATCAACCGAACAATGCTTTAGCTTATATGAATCTGGCAGCTATTTATCTGGGACAGAATAAATTTACCGAAACCGAATTATATGCCAATAAGGCATTGCAAAATGATCCAACTTTATATCTGCCCTATATATATCTTGCTACGGTAAGTCAAAGCAAAGGTACAACCGATTATAACAGTTTCATAGACCTGGAGAAAAAAGCTGCTCAGGCAGTCGGTAAAAAAGCGAGTACTTTAAAAACCCAGCGAGATAATGCCAAGAACGCAGCTATAGCCAATTTCCGTAAAGCTCTGGAATATTTAAATAACGCCAAAGCACGCGCTACAGATGAAAATGCTCTCACAGATATCAATAATCGGATCAATAGAGTTAATCAGCTGATAAATCAGGCAACGGCGTCTTATTAGTAAACCTTTTCAGGGTATATCAAAATAGCCGGTTAGCGTCTGAACCGGGTAACGCTTTAGCTATAATAATTTAGCTAAAGCTAAAAGCAGATGCAAATAAACGGGTTGTCAAATTCCGATGGGGCACAATAATGCCGGTTTCAGAGTAAACTTATTCCCCGGCATTAAGTAAATCGGAATTCGGCAACCCTAATGCTAAATATCCCTGCTAATTGTTTCTACGGCAATTTTCAAGGTTATCGTCCATTTACAGGGAGTGGTCTAAAAACTGCCAGTCCTGAACTTCAGGCAATAAACCCGTTTCTACAGCTTTTTTAATGCTGATGCAAGGCAGGTTGTTAGCATAGATATATTCCCTGGTAATAGTGCTCAAATCAATTTCCGGATACAATTCCGCCAATTTATGCATCATTTTCAAATAGAGATTCACCCAGGAATACACATTCTTTTCAGCATTTTGCGGCAAACCGTTATAGCGTAACGAATACAACCGCAAATCATTTTTGAAACCGGTAGATGGCTTCAGGGAATGCAAATTTGCCGTTATTGAACCAGTTCTGTGATTATGAGCCGTAATTTTCGGCTGCACTTTTCGGCGAGCATACACCTTTCCAGATTTTCTGTTGTAGCAGAAGATCAAACCATCTGCTTTACCAGTGTAGCCCGCTAAGCCGTATTGAAATTTTACTTTCATTTTCTTTCTCCTTTTTGTGTCTTTCTATAATATCCGGGGGTGACAAAAACAGATAAGAGGTGACAAAATTCCAAAAATTATTCTCACCCTGCCGGGCATAGTGCAGCTATCCAATTACCGCTGCTTTCTCCTGTCATTTATATAGCTTTAACGATTCTTTAACGATTCCTAAACAAATTTAAGGCATTGTTAAAGATTCGTTAAGACATCAGTTACGGAAGAACAAAGAGGAATGATTGATGATTGTTGTTCTTGCTTTTACTCACAATTTTGAAATGAGGAAAACATTTGTAGCTCGGTTGTAAGTGTGCAGGATTCTTGTTTGTTTTGACTCTAAACCGACACTTTTGTAGTTGCAACTATATGTAATCGCAACAGGAAATTTATTTATTGTCCGATACTGTCAAAGCTGAAGCTCGGTTTAGAGTTAAAACAAAAATAGTACCGGCGGACGCTGTTCCGCCTTATTTTTTCGGCGCTACGGCGAGCGCCGGTACAAAAAAAATCTTATTCGGCGCTACGGCGAGCGCCGGTACAAAAAATTTCTTCTTCCAGTGCCCTGGAAATGCAGGAATGCAAGAAATCGGCAAGTTTCCGTTTATCTTTATAGATTTCATCCTCTGGCTTAATTGGCGGTAGTATTTTCAGATAGACGGTAGCAGGACGGATTTTATTCTCTTTTTCATAGATTTGCCAGCTGCCTTTAACAGCTAAAGGCACAATCGTCGCTTCCGCTAACTGGGGAAGTTTCAAGCTTCCCAAATGGAAGTTTCCTAATTCATTGCTACGGCTGCGTGTTCCTTCCGGGAAAATAACCAGCGGATTGCCCTTTTTAATCAGTTCCGCACTTTTTTTAATGGTCTGCATTGCTTTCCGGGGATTTCTGCGGTCAATGAAAGTGCAGGGAATTTCTCGCATCCATTGGCTTAAAATGGGTATTTTAAATAGTTCTCGCTTGGCAATAAAGCCGGTGTGCATTCCCAAAAAGCCCAAAATAAGAGGAATATCAAACAAACCTTGATGATTACTGACGAAGCAGATATTCCCGCCAGCAGGCAAATTTTCTTTTCCTGAGACCTTCACTTTGCTGCCTGTGGATAAAATAGTTATTTTAGCCCAGGAGCCGACTACAAACTGCATAAAGCGGTGGGAGATTTTTCGCGGTAAAAGTAGCTTGGCAACGAGGTATAGGATATAGAATAACATCCAAAGAAGAAACAAAAGGCAGAATAGGACTTCCCAAAGCAGTGATTTCATTATGCTATTGTCTTAATAACTAAGGGTTACCCACTCTTCATAGATATCATTCAGAGAAGTTACCCAGCCCCGTTTTTTTAAGGCATAATCAATTGTTTTCCAGTATAATTTACCCCACATAGGATAATCAATGGGATCAAAAGTGGTATTATGCCACAGCAAAGACAGATGGGATTGATATTGTTCTGCCGTATCAATCAGATTCCGCAACGAACTTTTAGCAGAAATATAGTGTAAATTCATCGCTTTTTTGGAAAAAAGAGTTGTATCCATTACAATGAGAGGAATTTCCAAAACCCGGAAAGGTCTGTTTTCAGCTATATTGAAGGGAAAGAAGGGAAAAGATATCCCTGCCCGAAAACCAATATGCTCCCAATAGCCCAAAGTGGAATCATACTTAATTCCGGCATTTTCCAAAATAGCAAAGCTCTTCTGATAGTTAAAGTGCAAATAGTGGGTTCTGAAACCGGCAGGATTAAATCCTAAATCTCGCAAGTTTGCCAGCTCCTCAGCTAAAACTTCAGGATTATATGCGGATTGCGGACTGCCATGCAAACCCACATCTTGCTGACCCAATAAATCCATTATCTGAACGCGGGCTTTCACATCGCTGATGTAATTCTGACGCTGATCGGGAAAATCGTTCCTTGCCAGTAAAAACCAGGTGGAACGAACCCCTCTGTCCATTTCGCAGCGAACTAAAGTTCGCATTGTCTTCCAGGGATTATAGATTAGATTTTTATGCAGAAAATGACCAGAAATTTTATATATAGAATTAACAGGTCGTTTGATAAATGTCCGTAGGTTATATTTAAAGGCATCCAGTTTGGCAGAACTATTCCAATAATTCCAGTAATCAATATCGTGAGAAAGAGATACGGCAAAACGCTTTTTTTCTATCCAGCTTATTTCTCTGATGAATTGCGGACAGTATTTTTCCATTGCATACAGCAGCATTTGGCAATATACATCCACAACGGGAGTTTCCGTAAAATCCCAACGGTATTGCAAGCTTTGTTTATAGTCAATCCTGCCCTCTGTTTGCCCGAAAAAAGAACTGATATATTCATGCCAGCAGGTTAAAAAATAAAACCCGCTGGCAATTATATCTTTATGAAAGAAGCAGGTCTCTTCCGTAAAAGAAAAGATAGCTCCGCTGCGGGAAAAAAGAAAGGGAATGGGTTCGTTTCTGAACTTGCAGAAATCCACTTTCTCCAGGGGATACAATTCCCTTCTTTCAAAGAACTCTGCTGTTTCCGGCTCGTAATATATTTTCAACGGATAATCAAACTTCCCGGGTAAGCCGTAATAAAGGTGTGCACCTTCATAGTGCTTGCCGTAAAGAAAGGTTGGATTTAACCGTAATATATAACAATAGGTGCGGAGCACAAACTCTGCTTTCGGGATATACTTTTCCGGCAGATTCAACAGAATATTGATGTTAGGATAGCGTTCCAAAATCAGGCAATCCTTTCGGCTTTGGATTTTGACTGAACAACCTCGTTATTCGGAATCAGCAATATTTTGATTGCCTCGTGAATTTCGGTTACATACATAATTTCCATCCCTTCCAAAATATCGGCGGGAAAATCGGATAGGGTTTCTCTATTTTCTTCCGGAATAACTACCTTTTTAATTCCTGCACGCCTGGCTGCCAAAAGCTTTTCTTTCAACCCGCCAATAGCTAAAACCTTTCCCTGCAGGGTAATTTCCCCGGTCATAGCAATATCATGACGCACTTTCTGTCCCGTAAATAGAGACGCCAAAGCAACCGTGAGAGTTAAACCGGCGGAGGGTCCGTCCTTGGGAACTGCTCCAGAAGGAAAATGAATATGTATATCTCCCGTTTCAAACATCTTGGGTGGTATCAAATAAGTGCTATGATTGGCTTTCAGGTAGCTGACCGCGATGCGTGCTGATTCTTTCATAACATCTCCTAAAAGCCCGGTTAAGATAATATTCCCCTTTCCCGGCATCCGCAGTGTTTCACAGAAAAGGATTTCACCCCCGTAACCTGTCCAGGCAAGACCAGTGGCAACTCCCACCTCGGGTTTGCGATTTGCCAATTCCAGAGTTACTTTGCGGGGACCGAGGTAGTTAACAATATCTTCAGCTTTAATAGTTAAATTTTGCTGCTTACCCATAGCAACTTCTTTGGCTATCTTACGAAAGATGGAGCCAATGCGTCTTTGTAAATTCCTCACTCCCGCTTCGCGCACATAATAACGAATAATTTCCTGGAGAGCGCCTTTGGTAAGGTTAACCTTTTCTTTTCCCAATCCGTTATCTTCCTTTTCCCTGGGAATTAAAAAGCGCTTAGCTATTTCTATTTTATCATTTTCCAGATAGCTGGTAAATTCAATAATTTCCATTCTGTCCCGCAAGGCAGGAGGAATGGTATCCAAAGAATTGGCAGTGGTTATAAACAGCACTTCCGAAAGGTCAAAGGGCAGGTTGATGTAGTTATCCACAAAGCTGTTATTCTGTTCAGGGTCTAAAACTTCCAGTAATGCGGCAGCGGGGTCTCCTCTAAAATCCCTGCCTACTTTATCAATTTCATCCAGCATAAAAACCGGGTTGGCAGTCCCCTGCCTCTTAATTTCCATTATAATTTTCCCGGGCATAGCACCAATGTAAGTTCTCCGGTGTCCACGAATTTCCGCTTCGTCGTGAATTCCACCTAAGGACATTCGGATAAATTTACGCGCCAGAGCTCTGGCAACCGATTTACCAATGGAGGTTTTTCCTGTTCCGGGAGGTCCTACAAAGCAGAGAATAGGTCCTTTTAAATTACCTTTCAGCTTCTTCACCGCAATGAATTCCAGAATGCGTTCCTTGGCTTCTTTCAAGCCGTAATGGTCTTTTTCCAGAATGCGCTCAATTTTATGCAAATCCAGACAATCTTTACTATAATTTCTCCAGGGCAAATTCACAATCCACTCCAGATAATTGCGGATTACGCTATATTCACTGGAAGCAGGTTGCATAGTGGAAAGTCGGTCTATTTCTTCCAGAGCCGTTTCTTGCACATAATCGGGCAGATTTTTCTGTTCTATAAGTTCTCGCCATTTCAATATTTCTTTGCTGACTTCATCTGTTTCGCCTAATTCTCGGCGAATGGCATCCAATTGTTCCCGTAAATAATAACGCCTCTGGTCTTCATTCATTTCCAGCTGAATATTGCTGCGGATATGATTTTCCACCTTAATCTGCTTAATCAGTTCTGCCAGGCAATTGTTCAGATAGCGGAAACGCTGTTTCAGGTCAATCGTTTCCAATATTTGCTGGCGGTCATAAATCGGTAAATCAATGTTTCCGGCAATGATATCGGCAACTCTGCCTGCCTGCTTGATATTGCTAAGCCCGGCAATCATTTCCCGATTGAGGATAGTGCTTTCCTCGGCTATTTTTTCCAGCAGTTCCAAAGCTACAGTTCGGTAAGCTTGAATTTCCGTATCTTCTTCATATTGCTCTTGAATTGCTTCCACATCTACCATAATGAACGGGGTTTTCTGCACAATTTTCTGCAGCTTGATGCGCGCTGAACCCTGTAGCAGCATACTGATTGAACCATCCTGATTGCGCAGCATTCTTAAAATAGTTACAGCCGTTCCGAATTTGACAAGTTCAGTTACTTCGCCATCCTCTTTTTCCATATCCAGGAAAAATGCCATCAATTTATCGTTAGCCAGTGCATAGTCAATCACCAGCTTAGATTCTTCATCCGAAACCACCAGGGGCATAAGCAGGTAGGGAAACATCACTACATTGCTCATATGCAGCACGGGTAAAGTTCGGGGTATTTTATTGCTTGTATTATCCACTTTATCTCCTAATGATTTTTTTTCTGTTCGTTAACACCTTTCTTAAACGAAAGGTTAGGTATAATACCTGCCTTATCAGAAATCCGGATAATTATTTTTAACTGGATTTCCCGGCAAGTGCTAAAATGAAAACTGCCATCATCTAAACTAATTATACCATCCTGTAATCTCTAAGCAACAGGACTCCATATATAATCTCTAACATAACAATGTTATTTCAGTATGTAAATTAAGTTCCGTATCGTAACTATCACATCCCTATTTTTTGATTCATCTATATATACTAATCAATTTCCCGAAACAAGCAAATTTCAGATGGCTTAACACTGCACAGCAATAAATAATGCCGTTGCCAGCTTAACCAAATTATCGTCGGTGGCTTTCAAGCTTTGTGATAATTTCTGGGCTATGTTCCTCATCACGATATAACCTGCCCGGTAGTTATTAGCTGCAAAGCTATCAAAATCCGTTCTGGCAAGAGTGTATAATTCACTATCCGCAAGAGCGATGATATTTGCCATTCTGATTCCATGTGCCAATAAACCATTTTCTCCAAAAGTGGGCAGCGATTCATCACTGAGGGTTGCTAAAACCTTTTCCGTTAGCAGCTGATCTTCATCAAAGCCCTTTACCAGGTCTTTCGTAACTTGCACTTTGCCCTGCACCAGAATAAAAATCTGGTCACCTTCCGTGTTTTCTTTAATAATTACCGTACCTTTAGGAACCAGCAGTTGTTTAAAGCAGGGTTGTAAAAATATCAGCGCTTCAGTATCTACTCCTGTAAAAAGGGGAACTTTAGCCAGAGTTTCCAGTTCTATCATTCTTTCCCCCTTTAAACCATCAGGATGGCATAGTCATTTGTCTGCAGCGTAACATCCCTGTTTGGCTTCCAGCGCACATTGTTTTTCTCTTCCGGAATTTGTTTACGGGATTTGCTTAAGGCATATTGAATAAATTGGTCTATACCACTGCTATCCTCCGTAAAAATAGAGGAAAGTTCAAGCTCCGGTTCCGTGGCTATTACTCCTAAAAGCAAGTAACCGCATTCCTGATAATAATAATCGGATAGCTCGCCAAAGCTTTTCCCGATAAATTCAGCAGGAATTTCTTGCGTTTGCAGATGATTTTCTCTATCCTGTGCCAGTTGACAGAAAACAGCCAGATAATTATTATCTGCAACGGTATTGGCTAAAACATAACCGCCAATATCATCCCACACAATAATATTCTGAATACCTAAACGCTGCAGCATAGAACGATTTTCAGGATTTACCAGCTGCACAGTTATCCTGTCTTTTTTGGCAAGATAATGAACTGCATTAGCAACAATAATACTATGGTCATCAGCACTGGAGCTCTCAAATTGCTCATCCGCCAAAATGATAACCCGGGCAGCCGTCTCTACGGAAGCATGCTTTAAAGTTTCTTCCTGAATAGTTTCACCCCGAACAAACTTCAGCGAAAGAGTTGGATAACGAGATTCCAACCTTTCAAAAAACTCCGGCGGATTATTTGTTACAACACAGATATCTATCTCGGTTGCCTTTTTTTCCACCATCGCTTTCAAAAAATAATCGGCGGTATTGTTCCAGCCGCAAATTACTATATGATTGTGCGTTCTTATCTGTTTCAAGCCCTTAGCTCCTTTCAGCCGGTCTTCCACAAAAAGGGAAGCAACCAAACCCGTAAAAAAAGATAATGAAGAATAGCCCACAATAATCAAAATGATACCCACAAAACGACCCTGATAGGTAACCGGGTATTTATCGCCATAGCCAACTGTAGCTATTGTTACAATTGCCCACCAGATACCATCCCAGAATGACTTTATAGAGTTTTGCTGCCCGCCCTGATGTTCAAAACCCCAAGCCAGCAATGCGGAAATCAATAGCAGAATGGCTATAAAAGAGCATACCCATAAAAAACGGATAAGCAGTTTTTGGTCTTCTCCGCGGATATTAAAGCGGTCTAATAATTTCCGAAAGGGATGTCCAAATAATTTCATTGGTTTATACGATAATCAAGAACCAAACCATATTCATAATGCCGACCAAGAGGTTAATTCCGGCAAAGATAAGTAACATCGGTTTATAAACATAGCGCTTGAAATAGCCATAGAAGAAATCCACGCTGAATTGGATGTCATATTCATCAATACGATGTTCAATCCTTAAGCTATCCACCAATTTGGGCACCGTTTTGCGTAACAGGTTTTCCGCAATAGCCGTAAACGCATCCGTAATCTTATTCCTAATCGTTTGTTTGAACTTTCCGGGTAAAAACCGCCAGTCATCTACAAAACTTGTTTTTTCCCAAAGATACTGATGCACTTTTTTTATCCAGCCGTAAAGATAGCCGTCTTTTATATAGGGATGGGTTGCCTGATCCAAATAATCGTGTAACAGATCACGAGCTTTATCAAACACCCATTCTCTTTTGGCAACAAAGAAACCTGGAGTTAGCGGTATCTTTTTGCCAAAGATATATCTTGCTTTGCGATTGAACAACAGCCAATTCAGAAGCAACACTAAAAGTGTGCCCAGGGCTATGTTCCATAAGATAAAAGTGAGTGACTTTAAAAAAATCATTTAAAAACCTCCTCCACTTCCCCCACCTCCAGAACGACCACCTCCGAAGCCACCAAAACCGCCAAAGCCCCCGAAGCCGCTATTACCGCTACCCCAGGAACCACTATTGCCTCCACCTCCGCGTCCGCCAAAAATATTAATCAAGATAAGCCACTCCAAAATTCTACCACGAGTGACTATTATTAAGATAACGAAAATTATCAAAAAAGCAAATATGCCTAACCCTGAGGAATTACTCTCTTTTTTCTTCTGGGCATATTCTGAGATACCGGTGATGGTAACTCCCTTTTCTTTGGCTATGGCAGAAAGCAACATCATTGAACCCTGAATGAATGCATCATCCCATTTTTCATTACCCGGGGTAAGGTAGCTTTTCATTGTTTGGTAAACCTGAAATGTATAGGCATCGGTTAAATATCCTTCGGAACCATAGCCGACTTCCAAACGCAGTTGTTTTTCCTGCAAAGCCAAAAGCACTAAAACACCTTCATCCCGCTTACTTCCAATTCCCCATTTATTGTATAGTTGAACCCCGAAATCTGTTATATCGGCTTCTTCAATATTCGGAAGAGTTACTATTACCAGATCCACATCCGTTTTTTCCCGCAACTCAATTGCCCAGTCATTAATCTTATTGCGGGTTTCAGCACTTAAAACATTGGCAAAGTCATTTACAAAACCAACTTTTTTGGGCACAACTACGCCCAACAGTAATGTTGCTGCTAAAAGGAATGAAATAGCGGAAAAGAACCGTTTATATATCATTCAGGATATGCCCCATCTTGTCCTTTTTGGTTTTCAGGTATTCGCGGTTGTTTTCCTGGGGTTTAATTTCAATTGGCACGCGTTCCACAATTTCCAGTCCGTAACCGCTTAAACCCACTATTTTTTTCGGATTATTGGTCATTAGTCGCATTTTCTTTATCCCCAGGTCTTTCAAAATTTGTGCTCCGATTCCATAATCCCTTAAATCCGGGGGAAAACCAAGCTGGATATTTGCCTGCACAGTATCCGCTCCTTCATCCTGCAAATGGTATGCCTTAATTTTATTCAGTAAACCAATTCCTCTACCTTCCTGACGCATATAAAGAATTACTCCGCGTCCTTCTTCTGAAATCATTTGAAAGGCACGAGCCAATTGTTCTCCGCAATCACAGCGTAAACTGAATAACGCATCGCCGGTTAAGCATTCGGAATGAACACGCACCAAAACCGGCTCATCTTTATTGATTTCTCCCATCACTAAAGCAATGTGATATTCATCTGAAATATCGCTGCTATAGGTAATAATTTTAAATTGACCGAACCGGGTTGGCAGCTGTGCTTGAGAGACCTGATGCACAAGGTGCTCTTTTTTTCTCCGCCAGTGAATTAACGCCTCAATCGTGATTATTTTCAGGTTGAATTTGGAGGCAAAAAGAATCAAATCATCCAACCGAGCCATTTCTCCATCCGAGCGAATAATTTCACATATTGCTCCTACAGGATTCAGACCGGCAAGTTTAGCTAAATCTACAGCAGCTTCAGTATGGCCTGCTCTTCTTAAAACCCCTCCCCGCTCTGCAATTAAAGGAAATATATGCCCCGGACGCATAAACATAGAAGCATTCGCATTTGGGTCTGCCAATGCTTTGATGGTTTTTGCTCTCTCCGCAGCTGAAATTCCTGTAGTAGTGCCTTCAATCACATCCACGGAAACGGCAAACTTGGTTCCCTGGCGGTCACTGCTTTTATTAGTCATCAAAGGGATATTCAAACGGTTGGCAACCTCAATATCCAAAGGAACGCAAAGCAGACCTTTACCCTGGCTAATCATAAAGTTCACTTTGGCAGGTGTGATTTTATCCGCAGCCAGCAAAAAGTCGCCTTCATTTTCCCGATTTTCGTCATCTACAACGATTAGCATTTCACCCTTGCGGATAATTTCAATCGCTTCTTCAATAGAGGCGAAAACAGTTCTATCCAATTCCTGTTCCATTCTGTCCATTGTTTATATCCTCATTCAGTAACACATTAACATCACGGGTATCCGTGTCAATACTAAAATAATTATTCAACCAGCGCAAAGTGTATTTTATATCTTCCGGTAAGGGAGCGGTAACATTCAACAACTTGCCTGTTATCGGATGTTCAAATTCCAGTTGCCATGAATGCAACGCCTGGCGGTGTAAGTGATTAACAAGCAATTCAGTAACTTTGCGTTTCATATTTTGCGGCACCAATGAATGCACATAGTTTCTGCTGTTATATAATAAATCCCCCAAAACGGGATAATGAATATAGGCAAAATGGACTCTTATTTGATGCATTCTTCCGGTAGCAAGATTCACTTTCGCCAAGGCAAAATAATGCCAGGTTTTCAGCGTTTCATAAGTAGTAAGGGCATGGCGTCCTTCTTTTGCCACGCAAACTGTTCTGGGATTTTTATTACTGCGTGCCAGAAAGGTTTCTATATCACCGTTTAGGGGTTCGGGAACTCCTGTAGTTATAGCCAGATAGGTCTTTTTTACTAAGCGTTTGGCAAACATTTCACAAAGCCGTGCCTGAACAGGATCATTTTTAGCTATAATAATCAATCCCGAAGTGCCTCTATCCAAACGATGCACAATTCCAGGTCTATTCAATTCTCTGCCTCTGGAAAGATTTTCTCCGAATCTATATAGTATGGCATTTACCAAAGTTCCTTCCGGATTGCCAAAACCCGGATGCACAATCATTCCGGCTTGTTTATTGATTATGGCAAGATCATCATCTTCATAAATTACATCCAGAGGTATATTCTGCGGCAAAACATCCATCGGTTCAGGTTCCGGAAGATTGATGATAACTTCGTCTCCTTCCTTCAACAGGTAGCTTTTTTTCACCGGAGTAAGATTTACCAGGATTCTGTCTTCTTCTATCAGGCGCTCAATAAAACTGCGGGAATACAATTCCTGGATATTCAATTCCACCAGATATTTATCTAATCTCTGCGAGGCAGGTAAAGAGTATAATACCTTCAGTTTATCTTTCACTGTTATAAAATTCCAGCACATAAACTGCGCCGGTGGAAATTCCTTTCCTGTTTCTTACAACAGAACCGTTGATTCGCACTTTGCCTAAATATACTACATCTTCCACAATCACATCGTAAATATTATTTCCATAGCGCAAAGAATCCATTATCACAGAAAAAATGCGGGAATAATAATCGTTTTTCCAAATCAGTTCGTTCAAATTCACTGTTTCCGAAATCATCGGAAAGCGTTTACGCAAAGGTTCATTACAATAAACTACATCGCCATTGGCACCGGTTATTAAGATACTTTGGGGTAGAAGGTTTATTAGCAGCTGGAGGCGCTGATGGTGTTCAAATATTTTATCCGCTTTTGCCTGATCAAAACGGGTAATTATCTCCAGCATTTTGTTCAGGGCATTCACCAGCTCCTGGAAATCTTTATCCTGATCATAAATAGAGCTGTCTATATCAATTTGATAGTTGCCGCTGGAAATTTCCTCAATCAGCTGTTCCACCTCATAAATCGCCTTATGCAAACGGTAGGGTATATAGTTGTAAAGAATAACGATATACACAAAAATGAGAAAAACGAAGATGATTACAATGGAATGAATATCGCTGGCAAGGGTAGCTAAATCCTGTGCCTGAGCTACCGAAAATAATAGAATAAGGGTTTGTAACACGATGATGCCAAACAGAATGGCAATCAAAATATGATATCTGGTTTTAAAAGAGCGTTTCATTGCTTTAATCCTTATTTACTGCCGTTTCATAGATAAGCTTGTCTATATTGCCTTTAGGTCCAAGCAAAATTAGCACATCGCCTTCGTTAATAATATCATTGGCTCCAGGCATATCGTTCAACCGATTTTCTATTACATTCTGCCCATCTTCCGTTACTGAAAGGTAGTTATATTTGATGGCAACTACATTCACCCCTCTTTTTGAAGGCAGGGCAAGTTCCTGTAATGGTTTGCCCACAAATTCTTTGGGAGCAATCATTTCCACTACTATGTGCCCACTGGAGAGATTGATATATTCCAGAACATTACTGGAAATTAAGGTTCTTGCCAATTGATTGCCTACCATTTCTTCAGGCAGAAGAGTATGCTGCACGCCAATTAATTTCAAAATTCTGCCATGCAATTCCGATTCAATTTTGGCATAGATAATACCCACACCAATTTTTTTCAGGATAGCGGCAGTGAGAATGCATTCTTCAATATTACTTCCGATACCGATAATCACTGCATCTGTCTCATTCAGGTTTTGAGCTCTTAAAGCATCTTCATCGGTGCTATCCATGCAAACGGCGAAAGTAACGATTGAGCTTACTTCATTAACCAAATCCTGATTTTTATCTATGGCAATCACTTCCATCCCGTTTTCTGCCAATATTTTAGCAACGGTCATACCGAAACGACCGAGACCTATTACTCCGTATCTTGCCATTTTTTTTACTCCTTTTTCCAACAGTTCCTTTAGCCAATGGAGATTTTTTCTTCCGCATAAGAGAAATTGGGCTGTCTTTTGCGAATAGAAATTGCATACACCAAAGTTAAAGGTCCTATCCTTCCAATATACATCAAGATAGTTATCAGCAGTTTACCTGCATAAGATAACTGAGAAGTTATTCCCATACTTAAGCCAACCGTTCCAAAAGCAGAAAATGCTTCAAACAGTATTTTTTCAAAGGGAAACGGTTCTATAAGCAGCAAAATAAAAATTATCGTTAAAATGATAGCCAAAGCCAGAGTTACCAGGGTTGTTGCCTCTCTGGCATTGGATTGCGGTATTTTGCGCTTGAAAATTAACAGGTCATTTTTTCCGCTGAGCATTGAAAGCACGGAAAGCACCAATACCGAAAAAGTTGTGGTTTTAATTCCCCCTCCAGTGGAACCAGGGGAAGCACCAATAAACATTAAAATAACGGTTAATAACACCGAAGCGGAACTGTATAAACTAATATCAATGGTATTAAAGCCGGCAGTTCTTGCCGTTACGGATTGAAACCAGGAACTGAAAACCCTTCTGGAAACCGTAAAACCCTTCATAGAACTATAATATTCTCCAATATAAAGTCCTATAAAACCAGAAACAATCAATAATGCAGTAGCAGTTAGCACTATTTTGGAATGCAATGCTAATTTTCGCACCTGCTGATGATGAAAGAAAAAATGATAGATGTCAATTAAAACCGCAAAACCCAATCCCCCCAGAATAATTAAAAAAGTGAAACTGAAATTTACCAACGGGGATTCCACAAAACTGACTAAATTACCGCTCCATAAAGAAAAACCGGCATTGCAAAATGCTGAAACAGAATGAAAAATAGAATAGTAAATCGCTTTCGCAACAGGCATCATATTGGCAAAACTGAAAAAAAGAAACATCGCTCCAATCAGTTCAATTAGCAATGTAACTAACACAGTTCCCCGCAAAAGTTTAAACACATCAATTACCGGGGTCTCACCAACAACTTGATGCATCACATTCTGCACATTTAAAGATATCCGTTGCCCCAGCATTATAGCAAAAGCTGTAGATATCGTCATTATCCCTAATCCCCCAATTTGAATCAGCAACAAAATTACAATCTGACCGAATAAGGAAAAATAGGTGCCCGTATCCACAACTATCAAACCCGTTACACAAGTAGCAGAAGTAGCAGTAAACAAAGCATCTATAAAGTTTGTGATATATCCTTCCGTAGAAGAAGCAGGCAGCATTAACAAAATAGTACCAACTAAAATTACCGCTGCAAAACTAAGCATTAAGGAAACAGGTGGATTCTTCATCAGCAACTTGTATATTTTACCTTCAAATGCCGTAAAAAGAAGAAATTGCACAATAAACCAGGTCTGCCGAATCAAGAGGAAAAAGATTACAAACTTTGCCTGATAACTAAGCAGCAAAGAACCCAAGATCAACATCGCAAGATCAAAATAAACAATTGTTTTGCTTTGTTTCACCTCTCCTGATAACAAACGCGATAAAATGGTAAGTACCAATAGCCCTAAATTTGCCAGGGCAGTAATAAAGACAATGGTCTTATAAGCACCGGTATAATATTCAATAATCGGTTCCAGAAAAAGAACTAAGAAACTCCAAATAGCCAGTAAATAGGCAATTAATTCTATATGGCTAATAGTTCCAGATTTTTTTTCCGAGGGCATAGTTTCGTTTTTTAGTTACCTGATTGCAAGTCAGTAACTATTTCCCGCTGAATTTCAGCAATCGTTTGGCGAGCAGAAAGTTCACGCAGTAAACCCTTGTTCGCAAAAAATTCTTTCAAGGCAAAGGTCTGAGCATAAAATTCCTTCACTCTTTGCCGAATTGCTTCTCCGGAATCATCCGCTCTTTGAATTAAGTGAGAACCGCATTTATCGCAAATACCTTCCTGCTTGGGTTTTTTACTTAGAATATTGTAGTTTTCACCACAGGAACTACAAACACGGCGTGCCTCAATTCTGGCTATTGCATCTTCAGCGCTTAATTCCAGATAGTAAACTTTTTTTACATTATAGTTCCGCAATAAATATTCCGCCTGAGCCAAAGTCCTGGGAAAACCATCAAAAATAACACCAGGACAATTCTTCGCCAAAGAGGCATTCACAATTTCAAAAACCAGGTCGTCCTGAACAAGTTCACCTTTGGCAATAATTTCTTGCACTTTTTTCCCCAGCTCTGTTTGCTTGCTAACCTCTTCGCGAAAAAGATCTCCAATATTTATGTGTTGAAATCCTGTCCTTTCAGCCAAAAGTTCTGCCTGAGTGCCTTTACCGCTACCCTGGATTCCTAAAAAGACAATTACATCTAACATAATTTACCTCTTTTTTAACAAAAAAAAGCAGTTACATTGTTCTGTCAAGCGAAATGAAAATTTTTTTAGCTCGCAGAGTAATATCGGATGATTGATGTCCCGTTCAACCACTTTTTGCGCTTTTTTCCCGGATGGTTGACCTCCTGGTCAACCACCTCTTGCCCTTTTTTCCCGGATGGTTGACCTCCTGGTCAACCACCTCTTGCTCTTTGTTCCCGGATGTTTGACCTCCTGGTCAACCACCTTTTGCGCTTTTTTCCCGGATGGTTGACCTCCTGGTCAACCACTTCTTGCGCTTATTTCCCGGATGGTTGACCTCCTGGTCAACCACTTTTTGCACTTTTTTCCCGGATGGTTGACCTCCTGGTCAACTACTTTTTGCGTTTTTTTCCAGGATGGTTGACCTCCTGGGCAACTACCTCTTGTGCTTTTTTCCCGGATGGTTGACCTCCTGGTCAACCACCTCTTG
>DAONFA010000019.1 GCA_035403355.1 Candidatus Cloacimonas sp.
GTTTTTCTTCCGGCAATGCCGGTGTTTCTACCGGCGTTTCTGGCACGATAACGGGCGTAATTTCGGGCGTTGCTGGTGTTTCTGGGGTTGAAACGGGGATTTGTTCAGCCGGTTGTGAAACTTCCGTCTGTGGGGCTTGTGGGGCGTGATATCCATATTTCAAGAAGGTTTCGCCATTTCCATTGAAAACATCAAGGTCAAGCGGATTGATTCCTGCAACATTTCCATCATTCCAATACTGTTTTATCGCTACAAAAGCCCAAGGCGTTTTTTCTTCTTGAGGATTTTGTTTGTTGTCGAAATGAGCTAACCAAAGTCCATAATCGCCAGCGACAACATTAGCAAAATTATATTCAGTCAAATATGATTTATAACTGTAAAACAATGGCTTGTATCCGTTCATTCTTGCTTTTACAGTTTCAAGAAAACGGAAAGCCCAATCTCCGGAATCACCAGTCCAAGGTTTTTTGCTGTTTTTATTCTCTTCGAGATCGAGAATTAACAATTCGCCTTCTTGGGGAGTGCCTACAACATCGCAGAAATAATTTGCTTCTGCTTCCGGTTCATTGTATTGAGGATAGGCATAATGATAAAAGCCACGCAACAATCCGACACGCCTTGCTTCGTCTCGGTTTCTATCAAATTTGACATCACGATAACCTACTCCATAAGAAGATCGGATAAGAATAAAATCAAATGCTTCTTTTAAAGCATCGAAATTTACATCTCCCTGATGTTTTGAAATGTCGCAACCTTTTAGCATAATTTGCCTCCAATTTATATTTTTCTAGCGTTGATAATCCAATCAACAACCTTATCAAAAACGAACATTATCGCCATTCCCAGACCGGCAGCTAATCCAACATACCAAGCGAATCTTTGCTGTTTAACTTCAATTGAAATGATACGCTTATTGAATCCTTTTTGACAGTTAGCTTCTCTGTCTTTACCTTCCTTGATAGAACTTTCAATATTACCGGTTTTAGTGCGAATCTCGCCCATAAAAGTATAAATATCTTTTATCGTCTGCTCGTCTATTTCAGCCATAATATTTTTGCCCCTGCTTAATGTTTATTTTAATTTTATTGTAAAGCAGTCGGACTTTTTTTACAATTTATTGTTCTGCTTTGAAGGTTATCCCAGACATCGAAGCAAAAGTATTTGTTACATAAGCAGGGTTAACACCGCCGGAAGCATATATATTCCAACGAGCAGCTCCGTTTACACTACCGCCAACAACAATATTGTCTTCTGCTGGACGATAACCTGCCGGCAATCTGAACGCAACTCCGGTAGTATCATTGTCTGCAACAGTTCCGCTTCTTATTAAACCTTTCAAATGAACAAATCCTAGAGCATCTTTCATAAAAGCAGCGACAGCCCAACCAGAACCATAATTTTGCCAACCATTTTGAAAAGCAGGTTCTCCGTCAGCTCCCACTAAATGCCAATCTTCTTTCCCCGTTGTAACTTTATCGGTTTCTATCTTTTGAATTTGTTTTTTTATTTCGCTGATCGTCTTTGCTCCATTGACTGGAAAAGCGCCCAATTGCAAAACGGCTTTAGTGCGGTAAAGATCAACTGAAACAATTACCATATTATCATTGAATGTCTTACTTGTATTCTCGTCAAAGTTCAAAATTTGACAAGTTTGACCTGGTTCTATGCTTTCAATATCATATCCCTTTCCATCGCCTCTGCCGTTATTATCCAATATTTCAAGAACAGTATTTACAGTTAAATTTTTTAAATTTCCCAAGTTTCCAAGTCCTACATTGTCAGCCGTGTCTTGATCTGAAACTCTGTCATCAGAAAGAAATAAATATCTGTCATCAACTCCATCTTCTCCTGAAATTGAATCAGCATCTGAATAAATGTCTGTTTGATCTGCTCCAGCGCTATCTTTATGTTTGAATACGACAACATTCCTTGTCGGTTCCATTCCCTTGTCGGTATCAATTGAAGAAATATGTTTTTTATGAATGAATGTATGCGTTGCAGTAAGTGGTTTCGGTTTTAAATAAATAATATTATCAGCATCAATATAAAAATAAGTTCCCGCCGGAGCTGCCTGTTGGCATTGATTTAAAACATCAATAAAATACTTCATATCAAAAGTATATTTTAGGGTGTTGCCTGTGTCTTCAATAGAATCTGCCGTATAATTTACGATAGGATTTGTCGCATTGGCTCTGTAATAATCAATCGCCTTTTTAAAAACATCTGCTACTTCGGTTGTCTGTTCTTCGTCTTGAGTTCCTAGTCCATCAGCAGTTGAAGTTCTCAATAAAAATGTTGTTGCATCTGATCTTAAACCAGAAGTTGCAAGTTTTGAATTACCTCCCAAAGCAATAAATTGAACTTTTTCTTTTGTGCCTGATTTACTGATCTTATATTTTGACATCACCCCGTTATAAATTCTTTTTCCGATTGAACCGGTGTCACCATCTGAAACATAAATTTCAACTCGATTATTAGCTTTTACGACATATCCTTCATCAAAATCTTCAAATCTTCGGGGAATTGTAACTGTAATTTGACCAAGTCCGCTGTTTATCTGCTTCGGTATTTTATCAAAATCAAAATCTTTCGTTCCGTATGAGATTATAAACGCACCTTCTTCGCCAGGTTCATAAATTTTTAGCAGATAATCTTTATCCATTAAATAAATCTTTTTACATAATCAAAGAATAAATCAATATCCTGTGAACCGCTTATTGCAGAAAGATATGTTTTAAATAAGATATCTTCTGCTACTGATTCAGTATAAGCGCCTCCGCCGTTTGTGGAAATTTTGAGTTTTCCGGCGGGATAAATATCACCTCGCTTGCTTCTGATGTAATATCCATTGCTTGCATCAACTCCTGCCGCCGAAATTACAATCCAATACTTTGTGCCTAAAGTTTCTGCTAGAGCAGTTGAAAGACCAGCCAAAGCCCAAGCAAATTGATCTGTTGAAATATCTCCGGCTGTTATAGTAGTTGATTTTAGTTCAGTATTGGGAGCATCACCACTATCTGAATAAAGTTTGAGAGTTATATTGCCAGGTGTGCCAAATTTTCGTAGATCGAGCAGAACTCCAAACATATCATCATTAACGCCGGAAATATAACTTTGCGCCACTCTATGATTTGTATTAGCCAAAATACGAGCTGATTTGCAAGAAATAGACCAAGAATCAATATAAGGTTCAAGATATGCAGTTCCGGCTAGAACGGCTTTAATCATCAATCCGCTTCCGATTGTGGTAAATACTTTTTCCGTATCAAGAGTGATTGCTTGCCAATTTGAACCCCCGTCTATCGAGGCATAGTAAGTTATTGAACAACCTGTAGGGACTGTCTGCGTGGCACTCAATGTCAATGAAATTATCCCAAAACCGTCAAATGAATCTATACTTGCAATGATATTTCCCGAAGTAAGACATAGATGGGATGTTTTCATAACCTTGCTTATAAAAGTATATTGATACCTATCCCAAACCCCAAAATATAGATTACCTCCGGCTGCGTTTTTAATCGCTGATGCGGTAACGCCATATTGATAACTAAATTCTTCAAACATTTGGACGGCTGCCGAAACTGTGGAAGTGTCCCAAGTCCTCATATATGTTTTTGCCGTAAATTCACCTGTTTGAACATTAAAAATAATATAGAATTTTCCTGAATCGTAAATGACATCAAAAGAAGCGCCTGCACCACTAAACAAATCTACTGGAGAACCGAAAGCAGTTCCATTCCAAGAAACAGCATAGATATGACCTCCAGAATAATAAAAATAATAACAACCCAATGCTGATTCTACTAATTTACCGATATAACTAGTAGTAGCAGGGGTTGACCAACTTGTTCCGTTGTATTCTTTAATATTTGCCATTTATTTTATCCTTTCCCGCTATCATAAGTTGAAATTACTACTAATTTTCCGTCTCTGATAAACATTCCGTTTATAGCTGTATCCCCACCATAACCATTATTAGACCAAGAAGCGCCACCGTCAGTTGATTTGGCTAAAACGTCATAAATAGAACCTCCGCCAGCATTATAATTGAAGGCAACGAATATTCTTCCCGAACTATCAACTGCCACCAATGAAGGACCTGGAGAATTGGCAGGGGTTCCGACTAAACTATAAAAATTACCTGCTGTTTCACTTCCTACCGACCAAGTTTTTGTGCCTGAATTATAAGTTAGTTTTTTATATCTTCCGTAGAAAACGCCGGAAACATAGGTTATATAAACAATATGAATATCGTTATTGGTATCAATAAAATGCCTAGATTGATAATACTGATTCATTGTGCTTATTAAAGTTGTATAAGCATCAACTGTTCCAGCTAAGTTTGTCCAAATAATTCCGCCGTCAATTGATTTCTGCATATACAGAGTGCCACCACCTTGAGAAGTCCCGCTTGCTGGAACTAATCTATACAATGTTCCGTCAGTAGCAGCTCCTACGGCTGTCATTTCGTTGACTAATCCAGTAGAAGGAATCGTCTTTGGTCTAAATCCTAAATCAGCTACGCCGTCAGTTCCCCAATATCCTGTCGTGCTTGCGTCTCTATTTGTTGTCGAAGTAAATGCCTCTGTTTCAGCATCTGCACTTTCGTCTGAAACGCTTTGGTCAAGAATTGATTTATACATTTTGAAGCAAAAATCAGAATTAGGAACTGCAACCCAAGCATTATATTTTCTCATTGCTTCGCCGTCAGCATACGGATTTTTATTTGAGCAAAACCAATTGTAATAATTGTCTTCATCTGAATCAGGAGCATTGACCACAATCCAATATTTAGTTTCAGGTTCAAGCACCGGTTTTGTGTTAAATCCGTAAATCTCATAAATCCAAGAAGCCAAATCGTGAACATTATCTTTATCAATCGTTATTTCTGAATCATTAATGATCGTTCCGCTTGGAGCGGTTGAGTTATCTGTTTCAATCCTCAAACTGATATCGCCAGGTGTGCCGATCTTTTGAAGTAGTAACGCCAATCGTGGAATAACATTACTGATAGAATCGTCAGTCGTGAATGATTGCGCTAATTCTATTTGACCATAAAATGATTTTTTATTTACATTTTCGGTCTGATAATATTGTAAAACTGTTTCGCTAGGTGAATAAAAGTTGATTAGAACATCGTTTAATCCAACTACAAAGTCGGGGAAAACGCCGGAAAAATCAATATCATCTCCGTTTTTGCTTACTCGTAAATTTTCAGTATCAACAACAAATACATCGCCGTCAACAATGGTGTCATCTGAAATTTTAATTTCTTGACCGGTTGTGGCATTTATTATTTCGATTTCGGTCATTGCATTGGCTGTCGCAATTTCAATCCTGATCTTTGGCTTTGGTTTTGCCGTGCCAGCGAATAATATTGATTGAGAAAATAAATCATTTCCAAATCCTTCCGAAGTATGCGCATTTGTTTTAATCAAAGCGCCGGTTGAATCTGAATCAAGACCGAAAGGCGGGTTTGAGGCAATGTAACTGATCTGATAAATACAATCACCGCAATAATCATCGTCCCGTGTAATAGTGCAAGAAGAAGGATAGACAATAAATGTTCGGAATGCATCGCCAATCGGAACTATCAATTTTCCACCTTCGGCAAGGGCATTTAGTTTTAACTCATCAATGGCATCCTGTAATTCTTCGTAAGTATCAAATGCTAATTTTCCGGTAACAATTATTTTCTTCGGGGTAAAATTGCTATTTACAACAACGCTGTCGTCAGAGCCGGCGACTTCCGTAATGTCATTTTTCTTTTCAGTATTTTCATCGTGTCCAGTTTTTTCGATGAAATTCCATTCGGCTGAATCGAATTCATAAGAATTATATTTTAAATTAGCCATTGAATACTCCTTGATCTGCTAACTCGATTCCTCTATTTATGTCCATTCCTATTCTTTCGAGTGTTTTGCTTTCAGTATTATTTATTGTGTCAATATTTATATTGATTTTTTTAATTGAAGTATTGCCTCCACTATTCAAAATGCTTCTCGTGTCGCCTGTGTTGTAAACATTAGAGCCACGAGGCAAGGCAACTAATTCGGGACCGTTTTCGCCAACCATTGCTAAACCGCCGGCAAAATTCCTCACGCCAGTTGCAAAGCCAGGTATGCCTAGTTTTTTGAGAACAGAAGTGCCTACACTTTTTACCTTGTCAAAGTTAGCGATTAAATCTTTTACGGCGCTGATGACTAACCCAACGGGACCGAGCATTGCCCTGAAAGCATCGCTTGTATTCCAAATCCAACTACCGACAGCTTTAAATTTATCAATTATCCAAGTCGCTGCTTCAATTAAATTGGAAAATCCCACAACTAACATTTTTACGAATTGCGCCAATCCTATAATTGCGGCTACTAGGATAACACCGATTGCTTCTCCTAAGAATTTAAGAACTGGTAACAAGATAGGACCTACTTCTGTCCAAAGATCACGCAATGCCGGCAATAACTGATCTCTTATTACAACCCAAACGGAATTTATTGCGGGGAATATAAAATTTGTCCAAATTGAATACATTGTTTCGAGAACGGGTCTTAAAACATTTATTGTTTCTGTAACACCTCCGAAATGCTGTATCAATTGCTGAACCAGAAGCCCCAACGCTGCGCCCGCAATCAAAAAAGGTATAAGCGGAGCCATCACCGCCCAAACGCCCGTAGCCATACCGTAGAGAGCCGGTGTGAGACCTCCAATTATGATTCCGGCTATGACATAACCATTATCAGCAATCCATTGCATTTTTTCATTTAGCAATTTCATCATTCCGTCAGCGCCACCCATTGACTTCATCCAATTATCGAAAGCCAAAGCAAGAGGCATCAAATATGTTGTTATTGCCTGACCGACATTTTCCATAAAATCGCCGAAGTCATTTTTTAATCCGGTCATTACGCCTTGCGGGGTTTTGCGCAATTCTTCATTTACCTTGCCGTAATTCTGCGATAATACCTCGACCAATAAATTTGCTCTTTCGGTTTCATTTGAATTTTTAAGTTGTTCTTTCTGTGCATCTGAAAGAGTAACGCCGTATTTGCTCAATGCACCGATATTTCCGGTCATTACTTTACCAACCAAATTATTTATTGCGACCATATCTTCGGCGGTTGCATTGTGTCCTTTGAGTTGAGCAACCATATCAGTAATTTTTGGTGTCAATGTTTCAATCGTTTTTCCTTGTAACGAAAAAGTCGCCAGTTGAGACATACCGGCTTTGATGACATCATCTTCAATAACGCCAACGCTCTGCAATTGAGAAGCCAACTTTCCGAGAGCAGTGACATTGTCCATTGTGTTGCCTTTTACGGCAAGAAGGTTAGTAGCTAATTTTGTTTGAGCTTGGACTGATTCATTGTATGCTTGAACAGATTTTGCGCCGAAGGCGACAACGGCGGCACCGGCTGCGACTAATACTTCGGCAAATGCTTTTGAACCGGCTTCAGCTTTTTCTAAACTTTGTTTTACTTTATCGAGACCACTTTTAAGAGAGCCATTCGCTTTGTCAGCAACATCGGCTACCTGATTCATAGCTTTCAAGGTAGCGCTGGCATCTGATTTAAATTGAACTAGAGCTTCCCCTAATATCATTTTTTTCCTTTGGCATTCTTATTTCTCTAATATTGAATCGTGTTTTTTCTACTTGAGTTAATTCACTTACTCTTTTTACATTATATCGCTTTGTGCCTTTGGACAACAACTTATCCATTTCAGCAGGGTCTTTCGGGTGAATTATTGACAGTAGTTCTCTTAAATGAGTAGTCCTTCTTTGCTTAATTTTTTCTGAAAGTATTTTTATTTGATTGATCGGATAATTTTGCAAAAAATCTTGCAATCCTATTCCGTATTCACTCATAAATACATCCGCTAATTCAGCCGATAGATCATCAAAGTATTTAATCGCTTCCCGCACTGCCTCTCCGGTAGTTACTTGCTTGCTTTTACCATTGAGATTAGTTCTAAAAAATCGTTTTTTACCCCCATAATATCATTTTGAGAAATGAAGGTTTTTGCTATTGAAAGCAAAGTTTTTAAACTACAATTTTTATCAATGTTTTTTTTGTCTTCTTCTGTTTCTGCTCCGAGTAAAATGCAGACCATTTGAGTAACAATTTCGGGCGCTTTTTTCAACAGCGTTGATAGCATTTTGAGCATATCTTCCGATTTTTCTGTATCTACTTTTTTTAGATCAACATTTTCTTTATCAAGATCGAGCTTGTTGATTGATTCCGCTATTAACGACAAAAGCTCTCCAGTTTTACCTAGTCCTAGAGGGCTTTGTTCGTAGTTTATTTCGCCGATAATATAATTGACCGGCTTTGTTAAAAATTTTGCTTCTTTTTCCATAGTGATTACCTCACGATTTAATTTTTATATAGAGAGGAGAGCGGGAAACCCGCCCCCCTATTTTTTGTTATTCAGTCGGCATTTGGCGAACAAGTTGATGAGTTCTATCGCCTTTTGCTCTAGACATCAGCGTTAAGCCAGATAGTTTGACTTTGAGCGTGCTTTCCTTGTCTTTGTTGAATGGGATTTCTGTATCATTATCAACATAACCAGCATACAAGCAAGCAATCAAATATCCGCCGTCATCTTGTTCGGAAACAAGAGTGATAACTTTGGTAGCCACTACCGGATCGCCTCCGCCCGTGATTGTCGTTTTATTTGGGGTTGAAACTTCGTCAATGGTCAAAACACCGCCATTCATTACATTGATCATTTTTTCAAGATCAATTTCCTTCATTTCAAACTCGATTGAAGGTTCTTCGAATGTCTTTTTGACTTTGACATTTCCTAGTGCTTGCTGTGCGCTTACTTTAACTAGATTTTGTGCAACTTTAAATAATGCATCTCCTTCTGTAAAGCCGACATTCGTTCCGCCGGTTGAAGGAACGCCTGCGGTAACAGAAACAGCTTCACCGCTTGCTGGGAGAGTGCCACCTACATATATTTCAGCAGGTCCTATGTGCAATGCTTCTGGATCCATTTTTTTAATTCTCCTTAGTTAGTTTTATTAAATCTCTTTTCTTGATTTTATTATAGACCTTTTCGGACATTTCTGCCACATAGCCGTTTTCTTTATTGAATGTTGTCGGCTGTGAAGGATCACCGCAAATATATATGTGAGCCGGTCCCACATACTTTACGAGTATATTTTCTTCGATGATTTTTCTTTTAGCCATTTAAGAACCTCCATAAAATTATAGCATTGTTTTATTTAATTCGTGCAACCACACTATATCTTATAATAGTGTGCCATATTCCGGTTTCATTATCTCTCGCAGGCGGTTGAGTTACGCCTTCTTTTTGTGCTTGACCTGAAAATAGCAACCCGTCATATTCGATTTTAACGCCTTCTAATCTTTCGAGAATTAGTTGTTCTATTTCACCGGTTTCAAGCGATGTGCTTGAATTTGAGAAGATATTTACATCAAAATATGTTGATGCTTTGCTTTTTCCCGCCATTTTTAGAACTTGTTGCGGGTGATAAATCTTTTCGGCGCTTGTCCCGATGCCTATACGAGGATAACTGACTTCATTAAGATTGAATGATTGATTTTCAAAAACTCCGTTGGGCGCTTCAACTGTGTAACCCAACTTTGTCATAAGCGCCGTATCTTTGCGCAAGTGATCAATTATTGCCATTATTATTTGAATCATTTTTTGCTTTCTACCTCGTCACTAGCTTTTTTATAATAGTCACGATATTTATCAAGCGCTTCGTCAATGCCTTCAATAAGCGCCGGAAATAAATATGGATGTGGCGGTTGATACCTAGCCGGAATGTTTGCACTTTTTCCGAAAAAATTTCCTTTGCCGTCAGCGAGGACTTTTCTTGTCCTGACTTTTACTGTGTGGGCTTTTATTGTTCCGCCCAATTCCTGAATCGCTGAATATGGAAGGTTTGAGCCGTAAGTGCCGATAATCGTGTCGCCGTCCCTTTTTATTATTTGATTGTTAGGGTCAAGAACATCTCTGCGGAGTGCGCCGGTTTTATATCTTGCTTTTTTACTCGCCCTTTTCGCAAGCATCGAAATATTTTCTTTCGTTGCCTTCGCATTCCAATATCGCAAAATCTCAATAGCGCTTCGGGCGCTTTCCGCAATATCCTTGAATCCTTTTATTTCTATTCCTACCATTATTGCCCCTGTGTTTTCACGCAATCAACCTCGATGTGATGTTCCTGAATGCCCGCAAACGCTTGATTGACTGTCTTAATGAGGAAATGGTCAGTCCCGACAGTAAAACGATTCTGTGCGGCAATGTAGGGGTGATCTGATAGCTTTCCAATGACATAAATGCGTGAATTTACAACCGATTCCTGACCTTGCGGTTTATATTGTTCTGTTGCGCTCAACTGCCTAATTCTGCCTCGCAATGTTTCTTTCAATTGCCATTCACTAACAGAATTCGAAAGTCCGTCAAAAGAACTTATCGGTATTTCTAATTGCAATGATGTTGTCATTAAGCCGTCTAGCATTATGCTTCTTCCTCGAGTTCAGCAAGTCGAGTAGGTCCGCTTGCCGACATAATCGGAGGCGGTTCGATTTCGTAACCTGTTATTGAGCTGATACTCGAATTGTATTCTGATAATAGTTCTTTTTTCTTGCTCGCCCAATCATTTATATCAAAATTGGTGTAACTGTAATCAATAATATTCTCGCTTTTGACCAATTTTTGCACCAAAGGAAGCAACAAATATGAAGTCAGGGCAATCGTTGCGACTTTCAAGAACAAAAGATCATCGCTATCAGCCGTTTTAATTGCTTCGTAGTTTGTTACTCTTTTTTTGATTAGGGCTTCCGCTTTTTGGAGATACGATAATTTTTCGATTATTTCATCGGTAATAATATCGTCTGATACATTTCCAAGGCGCTGTCTGATCTCTTCGTAAAGATTAGTATCAATTATTGCGGGAGTAAAACTCATAATACTCCTTTTTATTTATTCTAAAGTTGGAATTTCGTCAACGGCAGGCAATTCATCACCGGCGTTCTCTGCCATATTTTCTTCTGCGACCTTATTCATCTCTGCTTCTTCGGTTTTGAGCGCTTCTGTTCTAGCTTGCTCAATTGCGGCGATTAACTTTGGCTTATTGCCGTAATCTTTTGGAATTAATTTTAAACCGATTGCGATTTGCTCAAGTTCCGGTCTTTTCATCTCGATCAATAGCTTTTCAGTTTTTGGTTCAATAACTTCTTCTTTTTCTTTCGGCTCTTCCACTTTTTCAACTTCTCCAACGATAACAATGCGACCTTTTTCAATCGCTTTTTTAATCTCAAAATTGTGTGCTACAACAAGTTCCTTGTCGCCTGTCAATCTTACGCAACCTCTCTTATTAAGAGAATTGTTTGCTTCTTTATGCTCTGGATTTTCAGCCCAAAACATTTCTTTCGGGTTAGCTAACTTGATTTTTACTTTCTCCATTTTTGACTCCTTGTTTTAACAATTTTTTAATAGTCCTTGCTACTTTATATTTTAATATTATACTTTTTCAAAACAAAAAGCGAGTAACCGAAGCCACCCGCTTTTTTATTTATTTGAAAAGATTGATTCTTTAGTTTGCTAGATCAAGTATTCTGGTAGCTTCGTTATACAACTTAGCGTAGCCGTTTACTTCGGTCAAAACGATTTCATTGAATTGAGAACTGATGATCTTATCTGTTTCTGTGATATTAGCACCGATCTCGGTTACTTCTTCAAGAGCAAATCGCTTGTCGCAAGCTGCTAAGGTGTCATCAGGAGCGCCGTTTAACAAGACCAATCTAACAGTTGTGAAAACGCCTTGTGCAAGCTGAACCTGCATTGGAGCGCCACCAACATACTGCGCTAGAGCCATCATCGGGTCAATGCCTGGGAATTGCATTGTCATTATCTGCAATAATGCTTCCTTGTTACCTACGACAGTTGTTCCCTGATATGGATAGAAGTTCATCAAGAAGCTAATCCAAGCTTTGTATGTCAATGAGCCGTTAGATGCGCTGTCAAGATCAGAAAGTTTGTCAACTGTAGCTGCATTGTCATTTCCGTCACCATTTATAAGAACGCTAACCGCTGCCGAACCCTTGTCTAGAGAAGTTTGAAGACCAATCATAGCCAAGTGAACACGAAGCAGATCAATTCTTACTCGGCGCAATGCCTCGTAGGTTGCCTTAATTCTGATACCGAACTTGTTTAGATTGATAGCGTTTTCGCTAGTTTTCAAGATTGCGGTTGGAACTTCTGAACCTTCTGCAACTCTCTTCATTCTAAACTTGGTTACATCGGACATATCAAGATAAATTGATTTGTAAACAGTAGCATCAATAGGAGTTCGGGCTGCGATCAATTCTCCGGTGATATCCTGCTCAACTCTTGCAGCTCTCATTTCCCTGTTCAAAAACTCTGGAAATAGGAACTGTGATTGAGGTTGATCTGATGCATAAAAGTTTTCAATCTTATCTGCAAAGATCCCTTTTTCAGGAATTGATTTTGTCCTGATGCCACGAACAGCAAGTTGTCTCTCAAAAGCATCAAGTGAATCGGCTTCGTCCGAAGGATCAATCGTTTCCAAATGAGCTGATAGGGAACGACCTTCCTTGAAAGCATCCTTGTAGAGATCAAGCCCTAATTCGACTTTTTTTGTTCTCTCTTCAAGTTCTTTTCTGGTATAAACTCTTTTATTCTTTTCGTTCATTGTAGTTTAATCCTATTTTTTATATTAGTTGATTATAATTTGAAAGTAACCAATTTATTTGTAGTGTCGACCGAAACTACAATGTTTGTGCTGACGTTGTTGCTTGTTGCGATTTGAACTTTTCCGTCACCATCGCATTCAACTGATTCGCCAAGCGTAGGAGCTGAACCGCTATACTCGATTGTCAAGTAACCAGCATCAGCTACGGAAACAATCCCGTCGCTTTCATACTTTTTAACTTGACCAACTAACTTATCACCTGCATCACCTTTTCCAACAGTTGCATTGTCAACCATTGTAACGGCTGCGCCGGTGTTGCTATCTCCGCCGGTTGGGGCGTCATTTGCTGTTAAACCAGTAGATTTGAAGCTTGTTAAATGGAGACCAATTTCTTCAAATGATACTTCTGCTCTTGGATCGCTCATTTTAGTTTCTCCTTAGATTATTAGATTTGTTAAATTTATTGTAACACTTTTTATTTTACAATACTATTTATATTCTTCGGCTGGAACAATTTTTTCGCCTTCTTTGTCTTCCTTGCCTTCATCACCTTCTGCGCCTTCATTGGCTTTGTCGGGATCGGTATCGGTTGTGTCCTTGTCTACTTCATTATTCTTTTTTCCGAATAATTTTTCAACAATGGTATTGTATTGTGCTTTGTGAGCTTTTATCACATCTATTGTAGCACTTTCGAAAAAGTTTTGCATAGTTTCTTTATCAAAACCTTTTCCCATAGCTCGGACACCTTCTGCAAGAGTGCTTTCGATAAGATCAGCTTTGTATTGATCGCCAATTTTTGCTCTTTCTTCCTTAGCGATGTTTTCAGCTTCAAGAGTTTTTACAGCGTTACCCAAAACTTCAAGTGCTTTTTCAGCGCCGTCTTCATCTTGTAATTTTTCGACTTCCTCGCCGATAGAGTTCTTTACAGTATCGGATATGCCTTCAACGGCTAAGAAGTTTTTGAGGATTTCTTTTGCTTTCATCTCTTTTTCTTCTCCTTTATTATTTTGTTCTATCTTTATATTAGCACGCAAATTTTTATTTAGCGAATTCACTTGTGCCGATGATAATTTTCCTGATTTGAATAGGTTTAATGCTTTGTCAATGATCGCTTCTGGTGTAGCTCCAGTATAGCACAATGTGCCTTCAATAACATCTCCGTCTTCAACCCAAGCATATGCAGTTTGTCCGTCATAAGTTGCTCCGATGACGTGTTCACATTCAACGCCTACCGCTCGGCTGAACCAACCTGGCACCATAGCGCCACCGCATATTGAGCAAGTGTAACCGCCGGCAATAAATCCTATTGACATATCCTTTTGCACGCCGGTTTCAATTTTTCGGATAACTACATCGCCGGAAATGATTTCATTGCTGTCGCCTCTGACAATATATGATCTGATCTTCAAGCGATTAACGCCTGAATCGTCCCTGATAACATCACCTTTGAATATTCTCCCCATTGGAAATAATTCTTCAATGTGATGAACCATAAGAGGAATGCCTTGACGATTGATCTTATCAGCGTAATTCTGCAAGCTCTCGATGGTCATTCTCGTATAGTAATAGTCAATGTTGCTGTTTGAAAGTTCTGCTTCAAAAATAAATACATCTTCGGCGGTCAACTTTATTGCGCCTTCGGGCTGTTGCGCATTGATTGCCTTGATGTCTGATTCAATAGTTCCGTTGTCGCCTTGAAAAGCAATGTTCGTGATATTACATTGAACATTACCCATCAATTTATTCATTGTTTTTTGAAAGTTTTTCATATGCTCCTTTTATTTTAGCACATATTTAATAAATGTTGGCAAATCTTACATTCTGATCTCGTAATCCCGAAGCATTTGAGTATTTTTCAACCGCATTTTAGGGCTTAACCGGTGGCAATTAGGACAAGCCCCGTCATCAATTGGAGTTCCGCACTTTGCACAAACGGGACCTATTTTAGCCGTTACTTCTTCACTGCTTTTTTTGGTCATAATAAAGTCGCTTCCATTGTTTTTTAATTCATACCAATTATTACAATCTCCGCACTTCAATAATAGCGGACTGTCTGAAAAAATTAAATATCGGCGCTTTTTAATAAGAATATAGCCGTTCCTGATTTCCGCAAGAACGGGGTAATGATCGCAACCGCATCTAAAAATTTTATTTATCATTTTTTGTATGAATACATTCCTTTGCAGGGAATGAATTGAAGATTATGACTTTTATTTAGCTTCTCACCGCACTCATCGCAATAAACAAAGTTCTGTTTTCTTCGTTCTGCGCATCGTTTACATTTTTTCTTTTCTTCTGCCATTATTGCCCCTGCCAAAGTTCAGCAGGCGGATCCCAATCTTCATCAATCACTTCGGCGATTTGACAACGGCAATTAAAGTCAGCCGGAGGCGCATCATCACCGCTTTGAAATGTTTCATAAACCCCTATCGCTCCTTGATCTTCGTTTGCTTGATGTTCTGGACGAACTCTATCATCTCCAACTGTCTGCCATTCCTTTTTACTTACGCCGTTTTTCTGCATCGTTGTCAGAGAACCTTGAGAAGTAGCCCAATTCAATTCTTGATTAGCGATCAGGTTTGACCGGCTCGTGCGCATACTTTCAAACTTATCTCTCAAATCAGTAGCGATTTCACTAGCGCCTTTGTTTTCTTGATATCCCCGTGTAACAACTTTAGCGATGTCATTTTGGGCTGTTTCAAATGAACTGGTAGGGAAAAAGCTCGCTCTTTCATCAATAAGCTTCTGAATTCCTAAATTGTCGAGTTTGAATTCAGCGCCTTTGTAAGTAGCGTTTTTTCTGCCTAGATTTATCAAAGTTCTTTGAGCATAGTTCTCATACGCTTCGGTCAATATGCCTGCGCCTTCTTCGCTCAAATTGTTCATTATCTTTTTGACTTTGTTGCCTTCAAAATACTTCTTTACAATATTGAGAGTATCTTTATAAACCGGCGAATTAACATCTAGCTTGTTGCTATCCGTTGGAATGGTGTTTTCAGGGCTTTTCGGGTGTAGTTTATAAACTTCATTCGCTATTTTTTCGGAAGGAATGATTGCTTCTATTTCTGAAAAAGTATCGCCCAAAACATTCAGGAAATTATCACGGAGTTGCTTATATTTTCTTTTCTGCTCCGTTATCGTGAGCTTTCTATCTTTTTTTTTAGAGTTTGTCAGTTTGTTTCCTGTGGGCGGAATTGTTTCCGTGTTATCACCACCCGTTGGCGCCGGATTACCCCCAACTGGAATATCCGCCGGAGTAACTTTTGGCGTAGGTTCTTCGATTGCTTCACTACCGGTTATTTCAATAGATGCTTCGTCCTGTGATATCCAACCCTCATCACGCTTAGCAACAGCATTTTGAATTTCAATAGCTTCCGCATCGGCTTCAACTTTTCTATCGGTTGTTTGGACTTTTTCAAATTCAAATTCTACTCTTGATTGAACGCCTTCCATTCTCAAATAAAATTCCAAAAATCTTTCCATTAAGTTTTCACTCATTTGCTGAATTGAATTTATGCCTTCCGCATATATTTCAAACTGGACTGTGCCGTGTGTTTCGGTTGTGCCTTCGTTGCTTCCCATAAATACCGGCAATTGTTTTAGCGCTCTGATAACTCGGCGCTCAATGCAACGCAACAATGCTGTCGGGTCAAATAGTCGTCCGCCTTGGCTTGCAGGATTAGCGCTTCCGACTTGAATAGCATCTAGGTGAATATAGGTATCGTCTGGCTTTACGCTGTTATAGGTTGATTCGATCTCCTTGAGTTGTTTGTTGATAAAATCGTTTAATTTATCCTCGTCCATTTTGATACTCTCGGGCGCATTGGCTCTCAAAGTATCAGACATTACGGTTACATCTAGTCGAGGCCAACCCTGACTATGAATAACTTTCCTTAGATCAAACATCACTTTCAAATTGAAAAATACATCAGCAATAGCAGCCGTTGCCGGACCTCTGCCGTAAGGATCGCCAATTGCTGGGTCAAGCGGAATATACCAAAATCTTTCTGTGTTTAATTCTACATAATTGTTATCTAAAACAATTGCGCCCTCTTTTGGCTTTAATTGGTATTGATATGTTTTAAGAGTGCCGTCATCTGGATCAACTTTAAAATGAATTGTATGAGGGTTTGTAGGAGCAAAATCAATTACTTTTTTTAAATTGCCGTCCATTACTGCTTCACCGCAAATAGCACCTTGCAAAAATGCTGAACGATGCATTTGATTGATGAGATTATTCAATCCGCCGGCTCCCTTGTTTATTTCAAGAACGAAATTATCAACAAGTTTCTGCCCTCTAGTGTCAATGATGTTATCGCTTGTTTGCTTGTAAACTTTGATATTCCAACCCTTATTAGAAAGGCGGAGCGTATTCCAAAGCGCCATAGAAACATCGGGGTCAATATCAGATAAGAGTTCGAGAATTTGAGCTGAATTAAGATGCTTTGATTCTAGAACATCTTCAATATCAACATTTCGGTAAGCTCTGCGGGGAATAAATGAAAGGTTACTTAACCAATTTTCGTTAAACTGGACGGTCTGCTTTCCTTTTCCGAACAAGCTGGCTTGACTGCTAGTGCCACCAACTGCTCTTTTTCCAAGACCGAAAAAGTTTAGTATTCTATCAGTTAATTTCTTTTTTGCCATTGTTTAGTCCTTTATTATTATTGTGAGAATATGAACAAAATCTTTTTATAATATTAGTATACACTATTCAACCCGATTTTTAGAGGCGATACCGGTAGGTATACCCCAATGCTTACGCTTCTTGTCTTCTTCTTTTTCGCCAAATAAATATTTCATTAAATATCTTTCATCGTCCATAAGGTGATTGTCTTCATCGGCTGGCTTGTCTGTGCCTGGCAAGTAGTGATAGCTTCTCTTTTCCCGCAAGTAATTGTGTAGATCGGGGCTGATCTTTATTCTATGAGCTTCGTGCAATGATTTAACAAGTTGAACACCTTCTTCAATGCCTGTCGGCATAGGAATTAAAGCGCCGATCTTTCTGCCTTCTTCATCTTTGGCTTCTTTCATTTCTCGGGCATAACCTTTTCCGGCGGGGTCGTGAAGTCCGCAAATTAAATTCTTGCCCCATTTTACTTTCCTCGGTATTAAATAAGTTTTCGCAAAACGGCTTGCGCTTATTTTATTAACATACAATTCATTGAATAATACGATAGTTTTTCCGTCATCTTGTAATTGTCCAAACAATGAAGCCATCGGGTCATTATCTCCAAAGTCCTGTGCAAAATAGATAGGAAGTCCGGCTTTAGGTTTATAAACTTCGGGCAAAATATCTGCTTCATCAAATTCGTTTCCATAAACAAGACCTTCTTTGCTCGGTTTTTCACAAGCCCATTGAGTTTGAAAAGTATCATAACTCATTGAACTAAATTTTTTTACAAGGTCTTCAATCGGGTAAAATCCATTTGTTCTTCCGGCGTATTTCTTAGCAATATCATAAAAACTAATGTGTCCGTCTTTTGTCGGTTTGATTATTTCTTTCCATTCTTCTTTCAATTCAAAAGGTTCTGTTACTTCCCAAATGCACCACATATAAATCCTAAACCCTGGCATATTTCCGCTTTGTATCTCATCTAAAAGCTGTTGAATCACGCCGTAAGCGTATTTTCTTGTGCTGCCTAGAACATCAGTCGCTTTGATACCGATATTCTTTTCTGATTTTGACATTGAAAAAAATTCCTGCAAAATATCCCATTTCGTAAGTTCAACTTCATCGAAAAAGGATTTGTGCGGGTGAGGTGAATTCAATGCGTTTATAGTGCCTGGCGCAATCTTTACTTTTGAACCATTCTTAAGCGCTGTTTCCATAATAAGAGGATCACGATATATTTCCGCAAATGCTGGCGCTTTTATAAACTGCTTAAAATATGAATAGCACTTTTTAGCTTGTTCTTCGACTGCACCGATTGAAGCGGTTTCACAACCTGAATAAAACCGGCTATGTAAAGCGTGGAGAATAGCAAAATCAAATGTCTTGCCTCCGTCACGATTAGCAACTGCAAGCGCTGACTGAACCTTCTGAAAGAAGACATCAGCAATAAAGTCCATCGGTGAACAATGATTTTCACATACTGATCTATTCGGAATCCAAATACCAAATTCACGATGAATAAAGCGCCTTAGCCATTCCTTTTTTTCTTCATAAGTAAAATCACGCTCAAAAATTAGTTCATCAAGCGCTTTTGTCGGGTTCTGGCTTTTTGCTAGTATTTGCTTCGTTTCCTTTTGGTTTAGAAATTCCTCTAAATTCATCTAATAATTCCCCAAGTGATTTTTTAGTAATGTCAATTTCTCCTGAATGCTCAACAAGGATTTTCTTTAATCCTAACAATTCAGCTCTTTCTCGGAGTAAATTAGCTAGTGATCTAGTGTCGCCGGAAGTATAGGCAAGTCGGTATGATTCATCATTGCGTTCAATCATTAAGCCCAATTCAGCGAGCCGGTCAATATCCGCCGTCTTCTGAAAATACGCATTGGCTTTGACGATGTATTTTCTAAGCATACCTTCCGTTATATTCCAACCTAATCCATTTGTTGAGCCGTCCTTCTTTTTTGTTGCTGGGTTGGTAACAAATTGGAACATTTGAGAGAAAGTATAGCCCTGTCTTTTCATCGTAATAACAATAGAAACACGGTCAATTACTTCCTGTTTCGTGATTCTCGGCGTAAATTTTTTAACTTTCTTTTCCATTTTTGATCACTTTACACGATTAGTTTTTTTGGAGCCGGCGCAAATATCTTACTTTGCTTTTTGGGAGTAATGCCTGTTAACTGTTCTACAATCTCTTGCTGTCTTCCTGCTAATTCCATTAAATCTTTTTGAGATTCAGCTAATGACTTTTCTTTTTCTGCTACTTCATCGCATTTAGTAATAATGCCTTTTCTTACTGCTATTAAATCTTGCAGTAGTTTTTCCTGATTGTTTGTCATAACGCTCCTTTGCGTGTTTTTAATTTATTAAAATTGCTCGTTATCATCATTATTTTTCATCGCCCAAATCATCGCTACAAAAATTACAAGGATTATTCCTGTGCCAACGCCTATCCAAAACGATTTAATTTGTTCGAATATTACCATCTTTGACCGCCTCCATTATCCAACGATAGAAATTTTGTTCAGTTACTAATTTTCCCGTTTTCCAACCTAATGCCTCGTAATTCTTTATCAATTTACGATTATACTTCTTCTTTTGAAGCCATTCCCAAATTGTTTTTAATTCTGGTTTCATTTTATTAAGATTTCATTTGCTCTTTTTGGGTTTCTTTTTAAAAACTTGGGATACTTTCTTAATAGATAATTGGCGCACTCTCTTTCAATCTGCTCGTTTCTGTAATCTACGCAACCGCCTTTGTTAGTGTAATGTTCGGCTTCTATTGTATAATAATCCAATCTTAAAGCCCCGCCAAATTTTATTATGTTCTGCAGAGTAAAATCGTAATCTTCTTTCACTTTCAAATTGCTGTCATATCTTAATTTATTGTTGATTATTCCTGTCAATGTTCCGATTATAAAGTGATGATTGCTCAATTTTGGCTTCATAAAAAAGGAATTAGCGATAGGATAAACGCCCCAAAGTTTATAATTGTGCGCCGTGCATAGTGAAAATCCGAAAGAAAAGAACTGTTTTACACTTACATTTGAACTCAATCTTTTGTTAATGAGCTTTTTGACCTTCTTAATATCATCATCTAGCATTATTATTTTTTCACCTTCTGGGAAGTAATCAAGTATGAAATTGCGCTGATTGACGATTCCCTGTGGGGCGTTGGTTTGTATGATCTGCGCTCTACCGGCGTTTATCTGATATTTAGCATAATCTTCGGCATCGTGAACGAAAATAAAAACTTCTTCTTTGCTGAATTCTTTCAAAAGTTCAAGAGTTTTTACATTTGGTCTGCGATAACTTGGGATTGCGATTTTCATTTGTTTGCCTTAAAAAATGCTTCTGCGAACTTAGGATTAGTAATGCTTCTTTTAATAGCCGTAATTGACATATTAGCGTCTATAACATAATCGGCTGGGATTTCTGGCAATTTTCTTGAATTTGTATCAGTCGTATCAAAACGCTTATAGCCAAATTTCTTCTTCGGAGAATTAAAATATCCCCAAATGTCAGTTGCCTTATTATAATCTGCGCCAAACTCAGAAGGATCGAATGTAAACACGGGTTTTCCTATAAATTGTCTCAATAATCCTTTAGGGTTTTCCATTGCCCAAAATTGCAATTTGTTTGATAATCTAGCTTTCCATATTATCTCTAAACAAGCCCTGACTATCTTCATTGCGCTTTCTAAATCGCGGGGAGTTTTTGCTGTTGTTCTGGCTAAAGAAAACATTGTGCAGGGGGGGGCTGCTAAAATGCCATAAACATTGTCGGGCATTAAATCAATATAATGAAGCACATTGTAAGCTGGAAAGGTGATAACCCTTACATCGTATCCAGCTTTTTTATATGGCTTTGACCAACCACCGGTTCCTCCGCAAAGATCTAATATAATTTTGTTTTTATTTTCTTTCATTTCCAAACTCCTACATATTTATAAATTAAATCTCCGTTTTCATCTTTATCGAATGGTCGTAAAGCCCCGCCAAAGTATTTGTATGGACCGTGCAAATCTTTCGGGTTATTCCAAGCGTTTCTCATAAAATCATACATTGTTAAGTTTTTGCGTTTTAGCCGTTTGTCATTATTTCCGGTATTAAAGCCCTCCGCATTACGCCAAAGGAATGATTTCAACCATTCAAAATCTTCACTAATTTCGCTGAATTTGACTGTCCCGTTTTTGCGTGCCATTACGATTGCGTTTGTGAACTGTGATTTTTGATAATTGCTCAAAGTCGGGTGATTATCTGGAAGCCCGCAACAACTGCCCGTGCAGGAAAGTTCTTTGTGGTGAGCATCGCTGACGTGCAATCTTATCCCGTATTTTTCGCATTCTTCTTTAACTGCCTTAATGTATTTTTATTTAATTTGATAGTTCAGGCGCAGATAACCGCACCCTGTGGACAACTTTTTATAATAATCTACTATGTCGAATCCGCACAATTTGCTCATCGCATTGTATCGAGTTTTTAGCGCCGGTGTCATTCTAGTTTCTAGGCAAAAGAACTCTGTGCTTACGCTCTTGACACCCGCTTCCGCTCCCATTCTGATTAACTCTGGCATCGTTTTGTCAGTGATTCCAATGATGAACGGGAGCATTCTTAAGGTTGTTTCAACTCCGGCGTCTGAAAGGGCTTTTAGCACCTCAAATCTTCTCTTAGGCGTTGGAACGCCCGCCTCAATAATTTTAGCGATTTCCTCGTCTGCCGTAATAATGGAAGCTTTATAGTGGTAGTTTTCTTTATTAGCCATAAAGATATCCCAATATTTTTTATCAGTAAGAAGAAGATCACCTTTACTAGAAAAGGAACACGGGTATTTGTGCTTTGCGAGAAGTTGTAATATCTCATAACCTACTCCTAATTCTTTCTCAATCGGGCAAAAGGGGTCGCTTAATCCGCCCCATTGCATCGGTTTGCGGTTTTTAATGATGTATTTGAATTGTCCTTTGTATTCGGGAGTAAATAATTTTGCGAATTTTTTGACATCAACCGCCTTAACTTCTTCTCTGTGCCAATAATCTTCTTTTGTTGATCCGATTGCTCTCTGAAAAGTCGAAAAACAATATAGACAGTTATGCCCGCAATTATTGTATTGATCGAAAGTCATCGGCATCGAACAATCCAAAATTTCACCCGTAATTCTAGGGCTTCCGTATTTATCCTTGCTTATTCTCATTTAATTTCTCTTCCTTCTCTTGATAGAGAGTTACACAACTCAATAATTTTTCTAAATCGTGATCTGCTTTTCCACCAAAGAACTCGTGTAACTGATTGAAGATTGTCTCGCTTTCAATATAAAAGGTCAGTTTAAAATTTCCTTCGCTTATTTCTCCTTGTGGAAGTTCAGCATCACTTCCGTTTTCGCTTCCGCTTGGGCTATTATTACCGCCGTCTGGATTGAAAGTTATAGTGTCATTAAAATATTGCAACTCGCTTTCAGTAAAACCGGTTAAGCTAATATCATCGAGTTCATTCAATAAAACTACCAATTTTTCAGGATTAAATTCACCAACTATTTTATTGAGGGCTAAATTTAGCTTCTTTTCTTGGTCTTTTGTAAGATCAACTACAATAACCGGAACTTCTGTTAATCCCAAATTTTCGGCAGCGGCAACTCTTTGATGTCCACCAATAATCGTATTGTCTTTATTGATTATGATCGGTTCTACAAAT
Organism: Candidatus Cloacimonas sp.; assembly: GCA_035403355.1. NCBI lineage: Bacteria > Pseudomonadati > Candidatus Cloacimonadota > Cloacimonadia (SeqCode) > Cloacimonadales (SeqCode) > Cloacimonadaceae (SeqCode) > Cloacimonas (SeqCode) > Cloacimonas sp. (SeqCode). The sequence continues at coordinate 22,988 of DAONFA010000019.1, forward strand.
CCAAATTCACGAATAGAATCCTGCAACTTTTGGAGCATATGCTCGCTGATTCTTCGGGGATTGTATTCCGCCTTGATTAACTCTGTAATTTTTCTGGTTTCCATTTTTCGTTCCTTTCTAAAATTATATTTTTTACTTCATCAATATCGGTTACAACATAATATTCAAAGCCAAGTAATTTTATTTTAGCTTCGAATAAATGCTGGTTTTGATTTTGCTTCCCGCCTTCTCTTTTTACTTCAACAAATACGGTTCTGCCTTCTGGCAAATAAATTATGATATCGCTACTGCCCGACTTTCCAAAGCGCATAAAACGCCTTGCACCGCCAACCGGCTGAACAGCAAAAGCGCCGGTATTATTTCGGATAAAATAAAGTTTTTTCATATTCTCTAGCATCTGCAAATAATTGCAAATAGCGGTTACAATCTGACTTTCTTTTACTGGCATAATTTACCCCATTCACTTAAATAATTTTCATACCATTTCGGAATTATTACCGAAGCGCTTCTTTCTCTTAAAACATAATTTTGAGCCGTTTTTCCCATTACTTTTCTATATTCTGCGTTTTCTATCAATAATTTTAATGATTTGAACCAATCATTTTGTTTGGCTAAAATACCTCTAGTTTTATCAATTACTTCGCAATATTCTCCTACTTTTGAGGCGATTGTTGGAATTCCGCACATTGAATATTCATAAAATTTGATAGCGCTTTTTGACTGATTGAACTGATGATCTACAAGCGGAGCGATACCAATGTCAAGATGCAAAGATCTTAATTTTATCGGGTAATTTCTAACTTCAACCATTTCTTCAAATTCAACTCTCGGAATGTCTTTGAATAATAATCTTAAATCAGTATTCGATACAACCGGTCCTGCCTGAATTCCAAATATTACCAAAGTTGTATTTGAATAGTGTTCTTGAACATATTTTAAATCTCTAACGATTAATTTCAAATCATCATAATGAGTATTCGAACCGGCGAATCCTATTCTGATTTGGTCTTTATATTTAACCGGTCTATTGAATTTATATCTGAATTCCCAATTTTCAGTATCAACAGAATTAGGATTGATGATTAGATTTTTGTTCAAATATCGGTATCTTTCAGCGAGTTTTTTTGTAGAAACTGACAATGTATCGCTTTTCTTAATCCACTCTTCCATTACCTTAAATATCGGGCTATTTGGCTTGTAGGAAGCATAGCAAGGATTATTCTTAGGAACATCGTGCAAATAGTCATCAGTATCATAAATAAAAAGTTTCGGGAATTTAATTCCAGCGCTTTCCATTTGTTTGACACCTTCCTTTGATTGTTCGAATACGCCTTTAAATTCAGAACTATCATATTTTCTTTGGCAAATAATAATGTCAGACCAAACTAGATCACCTTTACCGAATTTGTCCATAAAAAGAATTCTAGTCCTAGCTAGATCAAGCTTCGTAAGCCATTTTGAGATCATTTCAACTCTATAATGGAATACTCCGCCTTTATCGCTCGGCAAAAATAAAATATTCAATTTCATTTCTTTTTTCCTAGTGCGCAAAGCGTTGGATACCCTGCGTTATCTTTAACCTCTATTATTTCGATAATTTCAAAACCTTTTAAAATAACATCTTCAAAACTGTCTTTTGTGAATCGCCAATAATCTTTCGGGTAAGCGTGATAAGGAAAGCCCAATGTGGGAGCAGAAACAAGAAAATATCCGCCATTTTTTAATATGCCGTTTATATTTCTCAAGGTTTCCCAAGGTCTGTCATCGTGTTCAAGCATTTCTAAACAAATAACCATATCAACTGACGCTCTATTTTTTTGAGTATAAATTTTATGAGAATTTATGACTAAATCTACGCCATTGCCTGCTTGCATATCTGTGCTAAAATAATTTTTCCCATTATCAAAAATATCTCTTACGCTTCCGTTTATGTCTAATCCTCCGATTTCAACTATTTTTTCAAGATCAGGAAGGAATCTTTCATTAACACTTTTAGCCCATTCTTTAATTTGATTTGTCATTATTCCTCTTTTCATAATAATTTTTAGCCCAAAGTTGATGCATTCCGTTATCTGAATAACTTAACCAATAAGCATAACCTTCCTCTTTGGCTTTTTCGTCCTTCAAAAACGAAGCAAAATCTTTTTTATAAGTTCCCAAAAAACCATAGACATATTTCCAAAGCATATAATCAGGATCAATTTCATCGTTTCCGACTGTTCTAGCGCCGTGCATATAAAGATAGGCATATTGCAATCCGAGTTCATTTGCCTTCTGTGAAATATATGCTTCCTCTCCGCCGTATAAATGATCTTGGCTTTTTATTATTTCGTTTCTTGCGTTTCTATAAGCGACTTTGAATCCGCCAATATTTTTGAAAAAATTTGCATCAATAAATCCGAGTGGGATATTGGCTATTTTGGGATTCCAATAAACAACATCGGTCATATACTTTGCATTTTCGCCGTGCATCTCCCGCACAATCAGTTCTTCTTGTAAACGATTATCTCCGAAAAAATTTGTCCCCAAAAAAGCAATGCCGGTTTTTTTGAATAAGCTTAATATCTCATCAAAATCAATGCAATTATAAAGCATTGTGTCGTCATCGCATTTAACAAGCACCTCAACGCCTTTGTAGTTAGTGATAATATGATAAAAGCCGTAATTGAAGCCATTGTGGCAACCTAAATTCTTGCCAGGGCTTAAAACTACGACATTTTTATTCATCATTTCCAAGTCAACTAAATATGAGATCGTTTTAATATCGGGAGAACAATTATCAACAATAAAAAGAGGGTATTTGCCGTCAATCAATTTTAAATTTTCTTCGACTGATTTTTTAACGGATTCGTAACTGGCATAAGCCACCATTACAATACCCATTTTTAGAGTTTTCATTTTACCCTCTGCGATTATTTCGCTTTTAATATATGTATCCTTTGATTTCGTTTGCTGTAAGAATGTGTTGTGTTATCTTTCCGACAATCCAGTTTGTATCATTAACTATCAATTTTCCGTCTTCTGTCTTTCCGAACAAAGCGCCGGCGTGATGATAATTCCTGAATATTACGATTGCTCCGATTACCGGTTCAGTTCCTTCCGGCTGAACAGTAATTCCATAACCTAATCGCTTATTAATTCCCGTGAATTTTGTCGCATAAATTGCACAATTACTTTTTCCTTTTTCATCTCTATACGCTGTGTCTTCGCCTATTATTTCTACTGAATTATCGTATCTTTTCGCTGGACTATCGTCTCTAGCAATGGGATCGGCTCTTCCTGAAACTGGATTATGTTCACTTTGCAAAGGTTGCTCTGCCGGTTTAACCGGATCAGCGAAAGTGAATTTACGAACTGGAGCAATAGAATAATCGCCAACAATAATATGAGATAAATTTTGTTTGTTGATTGTGATTTCATTCTGTATACTCGGAGGCTCGTTGTCTGAATTTATTTTTTGATTGTCTTTTGTGGCTACCATAACTACCGTGACAGATACCGCTATCGCAGTTGCGACAATGCTTTTGGTAAATTTCATAATGTTATTATACACCTTTTGCGAACTCGGGGAACGACACTAAATTGGGCGGAGGGGGAAATTACCCAACTCCTTGTCGAAGGGAGGTGTCGCTCCCTGAACTCACAAAAAGCCACCTTTTTGGAGTGGCTTTTTTATTATAAAAAAATTATATTTTGGTTCCCACTCCAATTACATTTTAGTTTTATTTATTTTGTGTGTCAATCCCTTTTTAGAGTTATTTCTTGAATATCGAGTTCTTTCCCCTTCGCTTTAATAATCCATTTTCCGTCTCTTAATTTATCAACAGCTTCTTTTTGATCATTAGAGTTGATTTTTATGCAATATTCTTTATGATATTTGACTTTAAAAATAAACTGTTTCATTTTTTCCTAAAATCATCAGCGTTCGGGCAATTTATCCAATGAGGTTGATTGATATATACTTTCTCAATTTCACCGGCTTCATTTAAATTAGTCATTTCTATCACATCAACAGGCATACATTTACCCGCTTTAGTTTTTAGAAATTTGATCGGCGCCCCGCATTTCTTACAACCATATTTAAAGTCCGTCATTATAAATATCCTTTCAAAATTACCAAGACAATGGGAACATCTTCCGCCCATTCTTCTATATCGAATCCTTCAAAATCGTGCTTAGACCAAGTGGAAATATGAGATTCGGAAGCGTGTCCACCGACAGCGCCTTGGATAAATCTAATCGGATATTTAATAATGAGCCATTTGCACCGGTAAATCATATAATTTATGAAGTCAATCCCTTGCGATTTTGGCATATGCTCAATGACATCTCCCATTATGCAAATATCGGTTTTAAAATCGGCATTCCTGATCAATTTGTGGGCATCAAAATCGTAAATTGAATCATACACATTATTCAAAGAAAATTCTTCAATATAACTTTCGTCTTTCTCTATCCCTACAAGCTTACAATCTGGTCTTGATTCTTTAACCATTCTGCCATATTTGCCCGAACCGCAACTAATATCAATAACCTTTTCAAATTCTATCTTTCTCAAAAAATCTTTCACATTATTATCAAGCGCCATTGATGAACCAGCCATTATTTACCGCCTTCCCAATGGTCAGCCATTATGGACAGATCAGTTATTTCAACTTTTCCGTCAAGATTAAGATCGCCTCTTTGTGCCATTTTTAATTCGTGTTCTGAAACGAAATAAAATATTGTTATCATCACTACCCAAACAAAGAACATAAATTTTAGTATCTTGTCTTTACAAAGCAAGCCGGTAAACTTTCCAAAATTTTCTTTTAATTCTTCAACCGCTTGGCTGGTTGTTTGTTTTTGACTGATGAATTGCTTCAAGAATTGACGATACGGTTTGTCAATCTCGCCCCGCTTATTCATTGGCAAAAAATGATATTTGTTTCTCGTGGGATAAATATCCAAAATCCCGTTAATTCTGAACTGATACGGTGTCAACTCCTTCACATCGTAACCATACTTCGACAAAGCAATTATTTGCTCTGTTCTACTGTCCCGTGCTTGTGCCTTTGAAAAACGATTGTGATCGTTCATCATTCTAAAATTTTCGACTTGTTCCGAGGGCATACCTCTCCTTTTTTTAGTTTATATTTTTTATAAAGATCATTGACTGCCGATATCAGCTCAAACTTAAATTTTTTTATGATTTTTTCAGTTGCTATCATACCTTCTTTGACTAGTATCGCTATCATTTCTTGATCAGATTTCATCTCAAATCTTTGTTTTGGATAAACCAAATCTCCGTTTTCATACAAAGCCACTAAAGCATCTCCGAATATTTGAAGTTCAATGCAAATTTCAAGTTCATTTTCCTTGTAAGAAAGATAAGGTATTCCTTCCAATTTAATTGTTTCAAAATCTCCGAAGTTAATAAATTTCATAGTGAACCGCCAATATTAAATAACTTACTTTGAGTAGCTTTTTGATTGGCTTTAACACCGGCTTCGTAATTGGCTTTAGTCCAATATCCCATCGCTTTAAGCCATTCTTCTTCATTCATTCCACGCTGTAACGCTATTTTTAAATCAGTCGGAAGAAAGCGGGGTTTGATAGGGTCATTCTGAATTTTAGCCCGAATTCTTTTGATATTATCTTCTCTTGGTAATTCATACAGATCAGAAACTCTTATCATTCCGCTACCGATTATTTTGCTGTTATAAAAGCACTTCCAAATCTGAATCATCAAAGTAATGTCGCTGTTGCGTGTTTCTTCGTAATTTTCTAAAGTCCATTCGACTTGGTCTTTTAGATTTTTTATTGATTGATAGTTCATATCCGCCTCGCTTTTTTTTAATAACCTGACCGAGGAAGGAGAATTTTTTGGAGGGTAAATTGCAATTGGTGGTAGCGTTTCGACCTTCCCCTTGTTCTCCTATCGGTAAATTGTGATGAGGTTTCCCTCGGTCAAATTATTATGTGAGCCGGAAGGGATAGAAGCAGAGTGTCGAGGAGAGGCATCCGGTTCGAACGGACATTAGCGTGCCAATTTCGCTTACCTCTCCCCGACATTCCGCCACTATCCTTCTTCCTTTTTATGGCTCTAATATTTCAACGCCTTATGGCTTGTTGACTAATTTTAATTTCTCTGTCGTTTCAAGAATAGCTTTTGCTATCAATTCCAATTCATCAATGCTGAAAATATTGAAATGTTGATTGAATAATGGAATTACTTCCTGATTTGTTTCATCTCCACCAAACATAACCGATATCCCTGAATTATAGAGTGTAAATTCTTCGCCATATTCATTTTTGAATTTGCTTTTTGCTATTGTAGGTTCTGGAAATTTTTTCTCGAATTCTTTTATTTTCATTTCATCCTTAATCATCGAGTAATTCGATGTCATTTAATTCTTTAAACTTTGAATACAGATCATTTTCCATTAAGTAAGCGTGCATATCACTCGCCATAGTGATTAACCATTCTTTCGCCATCATATTTGTTTTGTTGGTGATCCAAACAACCGATACTTCCGTTTCCTTCGTGTATTGATTGTAATGAATGATGCGAACCTTCTTAATTGGAAACCCCTTGACGTGCATTAAATACCCGTAAAGTATCCCCTGCCAACCTCTAGCGTATCCGCTACTTGATGCAACTCCGGTCTTGAATTCTTGTATTACCAAATCACCCATATCAACGCAATCAGGCACAAATACTACTTCCATAAATTCTGCAAACTCTGAAATTTCTTTTCCGTCAATGACTATCTTTTCTTCGCACATTGCATTCTTAAGTTGATTTCCTCCCAGCTCATCGGGAAGTTTTCCGGTTCTTTCAATATGCTTCTGCCAAAGTTCGTGATATTCCTTGCCTATTATCCATTCCTTCGGGATAAATGTATCAATCTTGAAATAAGATTTGATCGCATCGTCTATTTTCTTTTGATACCAAAGGTTGCAAACAGTAAATGAAGCCCTAAATTTATTCTGCGTCATCTTCTACCTCTACTTCCTCGCCGGATTCGAGTTTCCTTTCCAGCGCTTCGGCATCTTTTTTTAGTTTGAATGTTAATCCTTTTTTCCTATTGGCATTGAACATTAAACCTGACGGCAATTCGGCGTGATCTTTGACATATTCATCAATGGCTTTCGAATCAGGAACGATTGCAATTTTTACCAATCCGAGGGCGTTCAATTCTTTCATTGCTAATTTATAATCGTCAGCCGACAAACTTTCCGTGTCCAAAGCGTATTTTTTACCACTTTCAGAGAGATAGCAAGTAATATTATCAGAAGTAATTGATTTAAATAGTGGCTCTACTTCAAGCGCTTTTTCTTTCAAAATTTCTTTTAATATTTTCTTGGCTTCTTTAACACGCTTTTCGTGGTAAATCAATTTTTGCAAAAACTTTTCCAATTCGGGGTGAAAGAATATCCCGTCAGCCCGCTTTATAATCGCTTCAAGATTGTAAAGAGATAGAGTCAACACCGATTCGTTTTTTTCAATTCTACTATAAACTTCGCTTTCTGCTACATTGGCTTTCAGTGAACCAGATTTTAATTGAACTAATTTTTGCGCAATTTTTGCATCAATCAATTTAATTTCGTTCGGGTCTTTCACATTCAACCGGCTACAAATGAAAGGATTAGCCAATTTCTGCCGATATTTTAAATCAATGAATTCCTGTTCGTCCGGCGCCAATTGCTCGACAAGCGATTGGTCATTGATTAGTTGATTAAATTCTGTCATAGTTCCGCCTCCATTAATAATACGATTTAATTCTATTTTATTTTGATTTATTTTGTCAAATGTTATCGGGTAATTGGTGTTTTGACTGTATAAATTCTGACGCCTGGTATCTCTTTTATTCCCGCTTTTATGGCATTGTCAATCTTTGTTTTGTCCGGAGAGCAAAGCGTGTGCGGAACTAATTCTTCTTGAATAATCTCAAACTTGGTATCAACCCTGAATGATGTCTTTGAAAATTCAGTTGTAACCGGTTTTACCGGCGCCGAAACTTCCTTGATAGCAGTTTCTTTTTCTTCTATGGTTTTGTGCGCTTCTTCCATTTTTTCAACGGCTTCATCTGATTGTTCTTCCTTGCCGTCTTCTTCGGCTCTAAGCGCCTCCTCTGCTGCTTTTCTAGCTTCTTCCTCGGCTTTGCGCTTTTCATCTTCCAATCGTTTCTGCTCGGCTATCCTAAGGCGTTCCTGCTCGTCATCGTAAGCTACTAACATTGAATTGAGTAACCTTTTTATTTTTTCAACACCGTCTTTAGCTGGTTTGAATTCAGAATTCCATTGCTTGACCAATTCGTTCAAAGGTTTCACAATCATTGTCCGAAAAGTTTCAATGTCTTTTTCTCGTTTCTTGATCTTTTTTAGTATGTCGCAAAAATACGCATATTCTTCGGCTGTATTTATTTTCTTGTCAAGCAACCTCTGCGCCATTTCCGGCAATCCTTGAGAAAGTGCCACTAATTTTTTATTTTTGTCTTCTTCTAGGACTTGTATATCAAACATCATTTTGTTTTTTCTCCTAAATCATTCGCCTTTAATGATTATGAAATTAAATCGTCAAGCAATCCCTTGTTCTTGTTTGCTTCAACGGCTTTAGCATCGGCTTGTTTCATTTCTTCGACCTTTTTATCCATATCCAAGTGATTCACCGCTACCAATTCATCATCATCGTCATTTCCGGTAACGACTGTTTGCTTTGGTTTTTCCGGAACGCTAGGCATATCTTCCGGCTCAAGACCTAAAGCGCCGGTGATTTCTTCTTTATTCTCTACCTTTTTAATTGTCATAACTCCGTTATTTTCTGCAACTTCTGTATCAACAATTTCTTTTTCTTGATCTAACTTCTCGATTATTTTATCGTTTTTTTCGCTTAAACTTTCTTCCGGTTCGAGAATTGCTTGTCCCTGGGGACTAGAAACTTCTCTCGAACTTTCTGCTTCTTCTCTAGCATTTTTTGAACCTACGCCTGTCCCGCTTAAAACTTGATCAGCCCGTTCGTTCTCAATTTCTTCTTTCTTTTTAGCTTCATCAAGAATTGCCTGTGCTTTGGCTAACTTATCACGCCTTGAAATTTTATTGCCGGAATTATCTGTTTCGGCATAATCTTGAGAAACTTCAACAATACCGCTAACCGGTCCCAAAACATTAGGGATATAGGTTGAAATTATCAACGAAAGCACATTATAACGCATCTTTTTGATTCGGTTTATGCCTTCTTTCCAACCGACTTTTTCTTTATTGTAACTGTCTTTTGTGTAACCTGATTTGACAGCATCTTCATATTTGAAGTCCTCTGTATAATCTTCATTTGGGATTACTTTTCCTTCTTCGTCTTCCTTCCAAACTCTGGCTTTACAATGTGTCTGGTCTTCTTCTAAAAACTTGAATTTGTATTCGTGTTTTTTTAATCTATTAGGAACTGCTGCGCCCCAAATATTCAAAGCACCATTTACGATATAAATTGATCTTAGTGCCTCGACCCAATTCATATCCATCATCGCACCGGCTTGCATAATCATAACTGCTTGACCTGCCGTTGTAATACCCTTAGGCAAAGCATTATCCTTGAGCATATCGTTAGCGATGTATTTCGCCTGCATATACGCTTGAGGATTCAAGAAGCTACTTGCTGGGCTTCTCATTATGCTAAATTTACCGCCCTCTTGCTCGACTGGCAAAAGTTCATTTGTTTCTTCTTTTTCGTTCACGAAAACCGCCTCTCTTTAAAAATTAGTTTCTTAATACAGTTTTATTTTATTCTTTTTGTTTTATTTTGTCAAACTATAACTTTTGTCTGCTGTCTAGCTCGATAATTTTAGAACCGATCATTTTATAATACGAATTTTTTTTTCCCTGAATTTCCGTATAATCTTCTTTGTCTAATTGCCCTCTTGTGATCTTGAAGTAAAGTGCGTAGTAGCCCAAACCCTTAATCCAATGATTGTCGCCGATCTCTTTGAGAGTGTAATAAGTGTCCGGTTCTATCAAACTCTTTGGCATATTATAAGTTACTCTCTTTTTTCTTCCTGCCATTTTATTTTTCTCCGCCCCTCCGACTTTTATAAGTTGTAATTGATTGAAATGTAAAGTGCGAATAATATTACCCCTACCGTGAACACGATCCCGAAAGCAGCGCCGGCATAGAAAGAAATGTGCTGTTTAATTTTATGCTCGTATCTTTCTTTAAAGATTAAATCAGCATAAAAAACGCAAATTTCCGCCTTTGTCCTTTGTTTTATATCAATCTTCTGCATTATTTTTTCGCTTTCTTGTCATCGTTGCGCCAATCATTCATCAAACTTAAAGCGCTACAATAAGTAAAAGTTAAATTCTTGCTAGGAATATAAACGCTGATACGATAAACGAACCCGAACAATTTACCTTTTTTGAACTCAAGCACTTTCACTTTGTAGAAACAACCTTTGCGCAAATTCTGTAATCTAGGTATAGTTCCCACATACCTTAAACGCATCTCCTTTTGAATTAAATTCTCCACGCTCCCCTCACTTTCTCCCTTTCGGGTTAAATTATTTATCTAAATACTTTTGATATCTTCCGTTGATATAGTCCGACCAAGCGCCGAATCCTTGCCAACTTTTGAATATTTTATGTGCGACCTGAATATTTATTTCTCCATTTTGCAACGATTTAATTTTTTCATCTCTTGTTGCGCCTGGTATCTTGTCGGCGTTCCAATCAACATTTATCTGACACCAGCCAATATCAGCCGTTTTGTCCTTGTTCATAGTGTCTTGAATATCTTTTTCGTTTTCGGCTCTGTTTTCACTTCTGCAAATTGCTTTCATTATGCGGGCATCTTGCGGGGCAAAATACTTGTCAATCATCTTATCTCGTGGGGTTCGATTATCTACTTCCGGTATTTTTGGCGGTTCTGATACTTTGACCGGTTCAGAAGTCGGCGCTTTTGCCTCTACAAGGACGGCAGGGGCGCTTTCCTTCTTTGACTTAGGTTTTGGTTGATTGTGTTGATAGCAGACAATCCAAAGCCCATAAATGAGCCAAACAATGAATCCTATCTCTACAAAGTAATTCAAAGCCGTCTTTTTATTCTTTTTTTGATAGTGATTTACACGAATGTGCATTTCCCCTCACTTTTTAATGATTATTGGATACTTCCTAAAATTCCAATCAATAACAGAACGGCGCAAAAACCAAGTTTAACAAAACCAACAAAGCCGATTGATCGGACAAAGCCAGTTCGTCTTCGGTTTATTCTAGGATCAGAACCTTCATAAGTGACGATTTGTTTTGAAAATCTTTCGTCCTTATTGGCGATTTCTGTTCTAGGATTCATACCGTAATTGTGATTGATTTTAATTTTCATAATGATTTGGTTTAATATTTCGTAACTATTTTATTATATTCTTTTTTATTCTTTTTGTCAATAGCTTCCTGTTTTTCTTGCTTCTTATCTTTCCGTTCGGCTCTATTTTAGGGCAAGTTAAATGTTCGTGCGTTCCATTGCCAAAATCTCGGCATATCTGCGGGCGTTGTTCATAAATTGCGCAACTATTTTCTAATGTCAAAAAACAACAACTAATATCTTCCGTAACCGGTATAATAAAATCTTCTCCGAATGAACTAACTTCTCTTTCTGACACTATCGGTCTTTGCTTAAACTTTAAAACACTTTGATAAAATACTTTTTCAAATGGTATTGGACCGCAACAATCAGCGCATTTTAGTTTTTTGCAATTAAAATCACACATTATTTTTTCCTTAATAAATCAAGAAATTGTTCCTTTTTCTTGCAATCTCTGCACCTTCTGCTCCAACCCCAAACAAAACCTCCGGTGTATTCCCAATCGTGTTTACCTAAAAAGCAACGAATTTTAATCATTATTTTTTTCATCATCATTCTTTCTATAAAGAAATTCGCACCAACGCCAATGCTTGACAGCCGTGACAGGAAAGCCCCATTTATTGACAAGGGTTCGGGCTGTGCAAGTGCAAAATGGAAATACAACTCTTTTACTCATATTGTTCAAATTCCTCTCTCTGTTGGCAAGCATTAATATTTTCTTGTTCGATTTCTTTTAATTGTTCGCTTCTTAATTCTTCGGTTGATTTTTCTTCATCAGGTAGAACCGGCACAATATGACACGGACAACGCCTAACAGACAATGATTCAATTCTTTCTTCTTCTGTTTCTTCGTAACTGAATTTTGGCAACGTGCTGAATGTTTTCTTGCACTCGCAACAAGTATAAGTGTAATGACTGCCCTGATCGTTATTAACAAATTGAGTTTTCTTTTTGCAATTAGGACATTCTTCTTCTGAATAAAAATTGCTCATTTTAATACTCCTCAGCAAGCATTATAGTAATAATTCTTACGCAAGCGGGGTCGAGCGGGTCAATTCCGCCTATCAAGTCCGGCGCATAATAATCAATCTTCCAAAAAACTTTAGTTCCTTTTATATTTCGGGACTTGTCCTCGCCGAAATTGATTGAACCAAAATCGTGCTCGCCGTAGGGGTCGTTTTCTTCTGTGAATGTATTAAAATTAGCGATCTCCGTTAACAAAGCTCTTGGGTCTGGGAATTTGTCTTGTATTCCGAAAGTTGTTACTGATGGTTGAAATCCTGTCGGCAACAATCTTCTTGCTTTGTCATTTAATTCTGCAACTTTACTTGAACCGTCTTTAATTTCGTTCATTTCTTCCCTTCCCTAAAATCTTTTAGTGCTAATTTAATAACCGAAAATGCATCTTCTAAAACGCTGGCGCCGAGTTTTAATTTATTGTATTCCTAGATGTGTGATTCCAGCGCTAATTTAGTTGCAACCGCTTGCTCAATCGTCATTTCAATTTTTATTGTGTTTTTCATATTTTTATTTTAATTTATTTTGATTTATTTTGTCAATACTTATTTCTCAACTTCTCTTTTTTTGATCTGTCACTTCGCTTAATATCATAAATATATAAATATTGATAACCTGGCAAATAATCCCAATTCTGCCAATGCTCTAAAATGTTTAACCTAATGGCTTCTTCCTTTGTCATTTCTAAACCAGTTGCAGGATCAATTCTTGAAAAAGGATAATGAGTTTTTTCAACGAAAGCGAAATTAGCGCCCTTGTAACAAATGCCGATTCCATTTTTAACGCCGTCCCCATAAGTGAATATGTGTCTTAATTCGGGAAATTGTTTTCTTATGCATTTGATTGTCAAAGAGATCGCACGGCTTTCTGAATTCTTTGGAAGATCATCGCTCAAGTGCATTCTTAAAAGTTCTACAAATTTACCTTTTACTATTTTTTTAAATCTTCCGACATTCCAACATTCTCCGTAAATTAAAACGCCGGATAATTTTTCTTCCTGATAAATTCCAAAACTGATTAAGATATCTCCTTTGAAATTATGCAAATAATGTTCCCTGACGATATAGTGAATCGCCATTTGATTATCAATAGGTTTTACTGTGAAATTAAGCATAGTTTTTTACTTTTCAATCTTTGCTATTCTTTTATATCCGTGTTTAACAAAATCGTGTATCCAAATCAATTTTTTTGAACTATGATTTTTGCCGCAAGGTTGCAATCTAAAATGACCTGAAACCTCAAAATCTCCATTGTGAATAATTGTCCTGAACCAAGTGCTATCAATTATTTCAATATCTGTTCTTATGTCTGTAACAATTTTTTCATTTCCAAAATATGCCTTTCTCTTACCCTTTCCAGCGTTCATAATAATTTTTTCGGTCTCTGCAAATTCAATAAATGAAGGAAGGGCTGCAGCAAAACTTAAAATAAAATTTGAGTATTTACTTTCGACTAAAGATTTTTCAAGTTCTGTTTCCTTATTAAAAGTTTTAGAATGTTGTGTGAGAGTCAATGGTATTTTTTCTTCGGCAGGAAGAATAAATTCTTCTCCCGCTAAAACGATTGTTCCTTTCTTAGCCATACAAACAAAAATGTTATTATTTTTCATTTTCGCAATACCGATCATAATTTTTTCATAAAAATACCAACAAGTTTCAATTTTTGCTTCGTTTGATAATAATGCTAACTGATCAAACAATTTTTTCTTAACAATATAGTCAGTAATCGTTTTCCTGACAACCCTATATTTACAGCATCGTTGTAATTCGTTCAGAGCATCTTGGCATTCATTGTCATTATTAACAAACTCTAAAACTCCTTTAGTAATAGTGAATGGTCTATTTTCTAGGTTTGGATAATCTGATTGCTTTATTTTCATATTAACCCTGCTTCCTTTTTCATTTGGTCTAATTTTTCTAAATTTTTATAATTTATTTTTTGATTTTCCCTGTTTATATTGGTTATTAAAGAATGGTTATAATTGGTTATAGGCGAGTTCAATTTGGTATCATTTTTGATACTACTAATGGTATCATTTTTGATACTACCTAGTATCTTTTTTGATACTATTTTCGGTATCCAATTTGATACTACCCAAGTTTCATAATCCTTGTTAAATTCATAGTCGTTTTTGTTCTTTTCTTTATGAATGATTAAGATGTTTTTTTCAGATAAAGATTCAGAAGCCCGCAACGCTGAAATTCTTTTTAAAGCCGTCCCTTCGCAAATCTTTTTAAATCCAAGTCCGCCGGTGCGCTTTTTATTCCAACCCCAAGACATACGAATTATGAAACGCAAAAATCTCCACTCACTACCGCTAAGTGGTAAAGTGCATAATTGATCTTCAAGTTCTGTAGCAACTCGAATGTGTCCGTTTTCTGCCTGCGGATTAGCCATTTTCCCCTCGCTCTATTTGATAATAGAATTTCAGGAGCGTTCGTTCCCATACGGCGTGATTGTTTCCGTGATTAGTTTTGGTTGACCACTTACCGCCGTTGATTTTGTTTATGAGTGTTAAAATAACACCCGAATCTTTGGAACGCCAGCGCTGACCTTTTTTGAACCTTATATTACAATCTTTCATAATCCCCTCCCAAGGATAATAAAGAAGAGCCAACCGATGCAGTCAGTTAGCTCTTCAGATATTATAACAATTGTTTGCTTTTATGGCGACTGCATTTCGCTAATTTCATTATGCTCCAATTTTTTAAAAAAACAAAATAAATAAAAAGTATGTCGAAAAAATCAATTACTGTGTCGCCTTTTTTTATAAAAATATGCCCTCCGGACGGCAAAGGACATATTGAAATATATGTTTTGAGATTAAATTTTTAATGTGCGCCGTCCTATGTATTTTTGAATACAACATATGTGAAGGCGGGAGAAGGTTAGCCACGGGGGGACAAATTGTCCCCACCTAACCCAATACTGGGATATTGCCGGCAAGTCCCTTCTCCCAAAGTGTTATCGTGTATGCGGTATTATTAACCGCTCAAGACGCTCCAAACGCCTTTCTTGATCTTTTACGAACCGATCCCGCCATTCCGGCGTTGTCCACTCCATTATAATGATAGCGATTGCTTCTTCTGGCGTGGCATTGTCGAATATAGTGTGATACGCTTCGTGCTTCTTGACATCCTTTTCAAGAAGATTGGTGCTGTCGGTCTTACCCCCGCGACTGCGCGGAACGCAATGATGCTTATTCTTTCGTCGTTTCATTTACGCCACTCTCCTCGATCCAGAGTTCTTCTTCAATGGACGTAACTACAACCCTGACTACAAAAGAAAACCCGTGGCAGTTCGGACAACAACGCCTTTTGAGCGTTTTGCCTTCTACGGTTACTCGAACCATTGTGATGATTGCGCCTCCACAGAAAGGACAAACCGGTTTTACTTCCAAGCGATCACCCCCTTGGTTAAGAACTCATAGTTACACAGATTTGCAAAATTTTTACTTATCTGTGTAATATACAAAAACTTAATTTTTTTATGTCGGTTATAGGTTTATTGATTCTACCGCTACTGTCGGATCATCATCATAATAAACTCGCAAATTACGGGTATAAACATTAACGCCGAATGAAGCGGTTTTGACTTTCAATATCAGTTGTTCATCCAATCCCCAATCACGAATAATATCGTCGGTGAATGTGGCATAGGATGACGAAGTCGTTGTATGTTCTGGTCCTAATGCAACGCCGGATTGATTGATAAGTTGACCCGTGACGGTAGTGCCAGCAGTCGCCGCTTTAAGGTCGAATCTAACCCTAATAGAACCATTTAAACCGTGAGGAAATTGCATTCCTTTTATATTAAAATAACCAGCTGAAGTGCTAAATCTTTCTTCATCGTGATGATTTTGTAGAGTGTCAGAGGCAACTTTGCGTATAATATGTGGAAGTTCAATTTTATCACCACAATATATACCACTTCGATCTAATCTTGCTTTTATAATGCCAGCGGAATTGATGAATTGTGCCATTAACCTATCAACATATACTCTTTCAGAAGTAGAGGAATAACCTTCGTGAATTCTATCGAGTTGAATCTGACCTTCTGATATTGCCAGAATATTATACGTGTAGTTAATGATCTTAATAGAGTCATTTATATGGAGTCTTGGCGTAGCAGATAGAAAACTGTCCCCAGCGTTAGTCGGCGTAATAATATCGCTTCCATTAGTAACCGTAACAATAATATCGCTTAAACCTGAATTTTTAAGTCTTAGAGCAGAGGAAACATTTTGGACGTTAGCCATAGCTGGATTTTCTGAAACGTCAGAACTAGCTCCTATCATAATACCCCTAGGGAAATTATAATCGGTTGATCCACCGAAGAGACCGGGTCCTATTCCTGGAGCACTAATATTCTTAATGCCAGAACCGTCAGGGCATATAATTGAAGCAACAGCTAGGGTGAGTGATCCATTTGAATTTACGGTTCCATCTGGACTTGGCGCTCCTAACACTATCTTTGGTTCTCCTCCATTATTGGGATCAGAAATATACCAAACCCCAACTGGACCTCCGTCAGTAATCATATATTGTTGATCTTGCCCCAAATAAACGATTGGGATACAAACTGCCTCTCCTTCATTTCCGCCGTTGTGAACTAGATACCCGTCGGCATAATAGATATGGTAATTATCAAGCTCGATGCCATAGATGTTTCTATCTTCTCGGATAATTTGTTTTGTCTCTATTGTTTCAGTGCCATTATTAATTTTTAGTTCATCTCCGATTTCAAGACGGAAAGCTGACTTCTTTTCTCCGTTTGAAAGAATAAAAAAGTGGAAAAAACTACAACGAATTTTGTCGTTTATTAGATAATAGACAGGAGTAGTTTTTTGATAGTTATCGGTTATTGTGGCGGTTACTGGTTGATTGGTTTCAAGGTCATAAGAATTAACAACATCACCGACTTTAAGTTCTTCAATATTTTTCTCTCCGTCGGGAGTTGAAACTTTCGTCCCTTCTAAAAGAGAATAGCCTCCTTCAATCAAAGACTGTCCTGGTCTAACATATAGTGGAGCAGTGTAATTACTTCCATTGGGATTGTAGGGATAACCGCCGTCAGAACGAACTCCGTGGACACCCATATCCACGCTATTAGATGTCCCCGTCAGGGGAAGATAATTTGCCAATGACGCAACAGTGGTATAAAGAGTATCGAAATATGTCTTGAGGGCTGACTTGATACCAGACCAAGGAGATTTTTTGATTACGTTAGAATCCTCCGAGTCCATAATGGGTATCATATCGGAGTTAGCAGGGGTGAACTTAGCAGTAGCGCTATTTATCTTGCTCCCCAATGAAATTGGTGTCTCGTCACCGGAGTTTGTATTGGACGTGTTACCAATGACTGTCTTTTGAGCGTCAGTAACATATCTCTTGTCAGAGGAATCACTGATGTCTGCGGTTGTTGCGTTATGTGGGTTTCCAGATGACTGTGAATGATCATATGCCGTTTTGCCTCGATCGCCTCGGTATGCCGTGCCAGATGTCTCTCCGATAGCAAGAGAAGGATCAAGAACACCGTATGCCGTGCCAGTCCACCGATAGGTCAGATTGGTATCTTTTGCTACATAAATCTTGCCGTCTTCGCCGGTAACGGGAAATGCTGCCAAGTTTGCATAGGAAAGAACATCATCAACAAATGAAGGTAATTGATTCGCAGGGACTAATCCACCGACTAAATCCGCCTTACTATTAAGCGCAGTCTGCTGCGCAGTTGAAACCGGCTTGTTCACATCTGAAGTATTGTCAACATTAGTCAATCCGACATCGCTTTTCCCTATTGGGATTCCTCCGATGCGATAAACTTGACCAGTGGCAATGTTTACATCACCGCCAAAAATATCAAGTAGGTATGCCGGAGAAATCATATTGATGCCGATGAACCCTACCGTGGCATCGTTTTTTGAAGAGATAAATAAACGGTCTTTTATTTGAGTTCCAGCCTTACCCGTTCTCAACGAAATTCCAGTGTCTGAGTAGTCTGAAATTCTAAATGGTTTTGATGATCCAGTGCCGGCGTGATGAGAAAGTTCGTCAGAAGTAGTTGATGTTTCGATGGCGAAATATTGTGTCAAACTTCTAGCCCATTTTGAAATTCCAGTTCCTTGATTAACCGTAACCGAACCATCAGTATTTTTCTTCTGATAATTGCTTGCAATTTCATTGATTGCATTAACAATGTTGTCTTTGGCTGTAGTTAATAGATTAGCCAAAATACCGACCAACCCGACAGCGGTGCCAGGTGTTTCAAAATCAACCCCGCTTTGGGCTTGTGCAACTTTTCCGTCTTTTCCTTTCAATATGCCTGAAATACTTGAATCTGTTGAGGTTGAAACTTGATTGGGACCCGCTTCGCCGGTTGCACCCTTGAGGTCAACGGCAATATATTCTTCTTGACCTTCAATCCTCACCCCTAATTGAGTGCCTTGCCATTGAAATTCTAACCCTAAACCGGTATCGCCTTTGTCGCCTTTATTTCCTTGCGCACCTTTTGTTAAACCGGCATCAATTTCGGTCTGATCAGATAAAAATACGATCAATCTGCCTTGATTATTTATTTCGGCGCCGGTCACGGAAAGACCTTCGTCCCCTTTCGGACCCGGGACAGCTTCGGTCATCTCAATAGTAATATCAGGTTCCTCTTTGGAAACACTAATTTCAATGATCGGATCATTGATTACATCTATTTCGATATTTTGTTCTGCCATTAACTTGTCCTTTGTGTAACATCTTCTTGAAAAGTTATTGTTGAAACGATAGGAGTAATAATCACGCCATCATCTTTTTTAACTTGAATGTCGTAATAATATTTTCCATTTAGTGCAATAGTTTCTTCTGGCAATAGAGCAATTCGAGTTTCGCCCTTCGAGGCATCTGTATGCTCGTCATTTCCGATATCTTTTTTAATCAAAGCAACATCATCGCTATCGTTTCTGTTTTTTTTGACAGTAAAAAATATAGTCCAATCTGTAATATCGGTTGCAGTTCCGTCTTCTTTTATTACTAATTTTCTGCCGAAGCTATCGCCTCTAATCGCTATCAGTTCAAACATTAGATTCCTTTCTTAATGTTTCTGCTTTGGTTGTAACCCATTTTACAAATCCGAAATAAAATCCGTTCAAAAACGCTGTCATTGCCAAATTCTGAATATCGTCAGTCAGCAAGAAACTGAATGTCTGATAATGAAGCGGGATATCGTGAAAGTGCATTCCGGCGAAAATTTGCAAAAGAAAGTTAGCAATTGCCGCTAAAGAAACATAGAAGAATATTTTAACTAATTTTTTAATTCCTTCCCAAAGTCCAGCTTTTAGGAAATTATAAACGCCGGCAACGGTAAGTTTCATATCTTTCAATGCGTTCCAAATTACGCATAATAAAATCATTCCGAATTTTTTTGCTTCTTTTTTCTGTTCATCTGTTGGAAACTCGAAAACTGGAACATTCGCCGGCTTTTCTTCGGCTGGTTTTTCTTCCGGCAATGCCGGTGTTTCTACCGGCGTTTCTGGCACGATAACGGG
>DAONFA010000020.1 GCA_035403355.1 Candidatus Cloacimonas sp.
TACCGGCGGACGCCGTTCCGCCGTTTTTATTCGGCGCTACAGCGAGCGCCGGTACCAAGAAAGGCGGACGCCGATCAGCGGAAAGACAATTTGCCAGAACATCATTTTATACCATCTTTTACAGTTAATTTCATAAAGGCCTCCAGATATTTTTATGCCAGATTATTACCTTGCTTTAAACTGTCAATCACTTCTTTATCATACCTTGATCACTCCTTAATTATTAACGCTTGATTAAGGTTTGATTAAGGAGTAATACACGAGCTGAAGAGAGACAAGAGAAAAACATGGGGCTAACCTTTTACGAGGAGCTTACGCCTCCATTGCTATGAATGTGTTGCCCTAAGGGCTTTTTTGCCTTGAGGCGGAACGGCGTCCGCCCGTACATTAGTCGGTAGGGATTTTAGTACCGGCGCTCGCTGTAGCGCCAAATAAAAACGGCGGAACGGTGTCCGCCGGTACAAAGCAAGTTCCAGTTATACAAGTCATCCCAGACCTATTAAATCCTCTAAATCCTTTAATCCTTGTTTCTAAAATCTTTATCCTGAAATCCTTGTTTCTTGAGGTGGTTGACCAGGAGGTCAATCTTCAGCGTAAAAAATCGGGAGCAGTGGTTGACCAGGAGGTCAATCTTCCGGATGTTTCATAATTCTTAAAGAATTGAAAATAACCAGTAAAGTAACTCCTACATCGGCAATTATAGCTTCCCACAGGTTTGCCAGACCTGCAATCCCTAAAGCCATAACCAATATTTTAATACTTAAAGCAAGGATGATATTCTGCCACACCAGATTGTTTGTTTCTCTGGCAATGCTGAAAGCGCTTTCCAGCTGTTCCGGTTTATCATTTAAGAGAACAACATCCGCGGTTTCAATAGATGCTTGAGCACCAATTTTACCCATTGCTATTCCTACATCCGCCCTGGCTAAAACAGGGGCATCATTTAATCCGTCTCCGCAGTAGGCGACTTTATTTTTGCCGGTATTGATAATTTCTTCCAATTTTGCCAGTTTGCTTTCGGGGGTTAAAGCGGCAAAAAAGCCATCCAACCCTAATTCTTGGGCAACACTTTCCACTTTGGGCAGGCGGTCTCCGGAGAGCATTATTAAATTCTTAATTCCCCTCCGTTTTAATGCTTGCAGCGCTTCTTTCATTCCCGGTTTTAATTCATCCGTAAAACTGATGCAACCAAGATATATATTATTCTTAACAGTATGCACCACGCTGTTATCACCCGCATCAAGGAAATTCACGAAACCAAAGGATTGTAAAAAAATCTCGCTTCCGCAAAGATAGCGGTTTTTATCGTAAACCAGCAATACTCCTTTGCCGGGATATTCGGATAATGCTTCAACCGCTTTCGCATCAAACTTGTAGGAGAACGCATTTTTTATTGCTTTGGCAAAAGGATGAGACGATGTCCATTCACAAAGCCAAGTGCTTAGTTTTAGCTCTTCAGGGTCTATTCCGGGGGCTGTTTTAAGATTTGCAATACGCAGGTCTCCTGTGGTTAAAGTTCCTGTTTTATCAAATATCAGGGTTTTAACTCTGTTCAATAAATCAAGATATATGCTTCCTTTGAAAATTATGCCTCTTTTAGCTGATTTCCCTATCCCGATATAATATGTTAAAGGAATTGAAATTACCAAAGCACAGGGACAGGATACTACTAAAAATATGAGCGCTCTCTTCAACCAGACAGTATAGCTGTAGCCCAATAAAGTTGGAATAAGAAAAACCAAAACAGCAGCTAAAACAACTGCAGGAGTATAATATCGGGCAAAACGAGTCATAAACTTTTCGGTATCGGACTTTTTAGCGCTGGCATTTTCTATCAGTTTTATTATTCGGGAAACCATACTTTCGGTTTCGGTATTCTGAACTTGAATTTCCAGAATTCCTCCCCCATTTAGAAAACCTGCAAACACAGTAGATTTGGGTTCTACAAAAACTGGAATTGCCTCTCCTGTTAAAGAAGAAGTATCAACTGTAGATTCTCCTTTTAATACAATTCCATCTAAAGGAATTCGTTCTCCGGCATAAACAAGAATTATCTGTTCTTTTTTAATTGTTTTCAGTTTCAGGTCTTCTATCCCTTTCTCAGTTTTCAAATGCGCTATTTCAGGTTTTAAGGCAAGAAGGGATTGCAAATTTTTCTTGCTCCTGGCAATTGCTCCGCTTTCCAAATACAGCCCTATTTCATATAAAATCATCACTGCTGCAGCTTCCATAAATTCATTTAGAATGATAGCACCGATGGTAGCCAAAGTCATCAAAAAATTCTCGGTAAAAACCTGACGGGAAGCAATCTCTCTTATTGCTTTTTTAATAACTCTGTGCCCGGCTATAAGATAGGCAGCTATCCCCAAAACTATAGAAACAGGACTTCCGAAAAACAAACTGACGGTTAGAATTAGGATGGCAATAATAATAAACCAGGGCTTTTTACCTTCCTGCTCACTTTCTCTGCCAACCAAAGTAAATTGCACCTCTGGATCAATCTTGGCTGCTATGGCATTTAAGCGTTTTAAGGGATTATCCACTTTTTCTATGTATTCAATAGTTAAGCGCTTGGATATAAAATCCAAATTGGCGCTTTCCACCTCTTCCAGATTGTTGATTGCGGTTTCTATTTTAGAACTGCAATCAGGGCAATCCAGATTGTGAACATCGTATTCCTCAATAACCATTTATAGCTCCTGCAAATGTTCTAAAGCAACTTTGAAAATGCTGTTAATATGCTCATCATCCAAAGAATAGTAGGTTGTTGTGCCCTCTTTGCGATATTTCACTAATCTATTTAAGCGCAAAAGCATAAGCTGATGTGAAACCGCTGATTGCTGCATCTGCACTAATAACGATAAATCCGCTACACACAATTCTTTCCTGGAAAGATAGGACAATATCTTCAAGCGGGTGCCATCTCCAAAGACCTTAAAAAACTCAGCCATCTTTTGAATGACCTCGTCGGCGGGAATATGACTTTTTATATCTTCCATTTCTTCAACGGAAATGCTTTTATATAGATAGTTTTGAGTATCCATTTCCAGCTCCTTTATGAGTATGTGTTCATATATTGATGGATACCTATTCCTGTCAATAACTTTTTTGGATGAAGAAATAATCGTGCGAGGTGGGTTGACCAGTAGGTCAACCTTCCGGAAACAACCCCTGTTTATACAAGTTACAACAAACCTATTAAATCCCTAAAATCCCTTCAATCCTGTTCATCCCAGACCTATTAAATCCTCGTTTCTAAAATCTGCGTGAGCGAAAAAACCGGAGGAATATAACTTTCAATCTCGGCTTGACAGAATAATCTTTATGGAAATTAAGGTTATTTTTAAAAGAAATGAATTTGAAAATGGAGAGATAAATGATAAAAATAACGCTATTAGATGGAAAAACGCTTGAATATCCAAACCCCGTAACACCATTACAGGTTGCGGAAGACCTCAATCCCAAATTAGCGGAAGAGGCAATTTGCGCTGATGTCAATAACCAAACCGTAGATTTAAACCGGATGCTGGATAGTGATGCTACAATAGCTTTTCATACTTTTGCCGTGGAGAAAGGAAAAGAGGTCTTTTGGCACAGCACTTCTCATTTATTGGCACAAGCAGTTAAACAACTATATCCGGAGGTTAAACTTGCCATTGGACCTGCTATAGAACAGGGTTTTTATTATGATTTTGACAGGGATGAACCATTTACAGAAGAGGACTTACAAAAAATTGAAACAAGAATGAAAGAATTAAGCACAAAAGCTCTCCCCTATCAAAGAACGGAATTAAGTAAAGCAGATGCAATACAGCTTTTTGGCAAGATGGATGAAACCTACAAATTGGAACTTCTGAAAGATATTCCCGATACGGATATTATTACCATTTACCAGCAAGGTGAATTTGTAGATCTGTGTCGCGGACCTCATCTTCCAGATACAGGAAAAATTAAAGCCCTAAAATTATTGAGAACTTCGGGTGCATACTGGCGTGGCGATGAAAAAAACAAAATGCTGAAAAGAATCTATGGTATTAGTTTCCCCACGGAAAAAGAGCTTGCCGAATATCTGCATTTTCTGGAGGAAGCAGCAAAACGCGACCACCGGAAATTGGGAAAAGACCTGGATTTGTTTTCTATCAATGATGAAGTTGGCCCAGGTTTGGTGTTATGGCATCCCAAAGGAGCAATGGTGCGTCATTTAATTGAGGCATACTGGAAGGAACAGCATCTTAAAAAAGGTTACCAGCTTGTTTATACTCCTCATTTGGGACGGGCAAATTTATGGGAAACCAGTGGACATCTTGGTTTCTATAAAGAGAATATGTATAGCAAAATGGATATTGATGGACAGGATTATTATATAAAACCGATGAACTGTCCTTTTCATATCAGTATTTATAATGCCAGGCAACATAGCTACAGGGAATTACCTATTCGGCTTGCTGAATTGGGAACTGTTTACAGATATGAGCGTAGCGGAGTTTTACACGGTTTAATGAGGGTGCGTGGTTTCACTCAGGATGATGCGCATATTATTTGTACCCCCGAACAAATGAATAGTGAAGTTGATAAATTGATTGTCTTCTCTCTGGAGATGTTGAAAGCATTTGGCTTCAAGGAGTTCTTAATCTATCTATCTACCCAGCCGGAGGATTGTGTTGGCGCAAAAGAGGATTGGGATAAAGCTACAGTTTCTTTGGCAGAGTCCCTGCAAAAACTCGGCTTGGAATATAAAGTGGATGAAGGAGGCGGTGCTTTTTACGGTCCCAAAATAGATATTAAAATTAAAGATGCTTTGGGAAGAGCATGGCAGTGTACGACTATCCAATTTGACTTTAATGAACCCGAACGCTTTGATATGATATATATTGGTGCCGATAATACTGCTCATAGACCTTATATGATTCATCGGGCAGTGCTGGGTTCAGTAGAAAGGTTTTTTGCTACTCTATTGGAATATCACAGCGGTAATTTACCTTTATGGCTTGCTCCTGTGCAAATTATGCTTATTCCTATCACCGATAATCAATTGGAATATGCGCACACCATTGAAGGACAGCTTTTAGAACAAGGATTCCGTTGTGAATTGGATTCCCGCAGTGAAAAAATGGGCTATAAAATTCGTGAAGCAGAAAAAAACAAAATTCCTTTTATGTGCATCATCGGTAAAAATGAAGCAGAAAATAATAAAGTGACCTTGCGTCAACATACTGTCGGTGATTTGGGCTCTATGACAATAGAAGAAGCTACAGCTATATTAAGAAGAGAACTATGAATGTTTATGAAGTAGTTACGGAAGAGATGACAAAAGAGGCATCCGCTATTCAAAAGGTAGCGGAACAATTAAACAAGAATTCCCTGGAAAAAGCGTTTGATTTGCTTTGTAAATGTAAAGGCAAAGTTGTGCTTACCGGAATGGGAAAAACAGGCATTATTGCCCGCAAAATAAGCGCTACTTTAGCTTCTACGGGAACTACCTCAATTTTTTTACATTCCGCGGAAGGAATTCATGGTGATTTGGGAATGCTGGAGCCGGGGGATGTAGTAATAGCCGTTTCCAATAGTGGAAACACCCAGGAACTGATAAGTTTAATCCCTTTTCTGAAATTCAATCATATTCCGATAATTGCCATAACAGGCGAGCCCAAATCGCAATTGGCAAAACATTCTGATGTTGTGCTGAATTGCCATATTCCCAAAGAATTGGAGCCCTTGGGTTTAGTGCCTACATCCTCCACAACAGTTGCATTGGCAGTTGGTGATGCTTTAGCGATTGCTCTTCTAAAGTATAAGAATTTTCAGCTGCAGGATTTAGCTCGTTTTCATCCAGGCGGAGTAATCGGGAAAAAATTACTTTTGCGGGTAAACGATTTGATGCATAGTGGGCAGGAACTTCCGGTAATTGCGGAAAATGCAAAAATGTCTATAGCAATAATGGAAATGACTTCCAAAAAACTTGGTTGTACCGCGGTTACTGATGAAAATGGAAAACTAATCGGAATGATAACCGATGGTGATTTACGAAGACAATTACATCTTAAGGGCAATGCGCTTTTAAGTTTTACGGCAAAGGAATGTATGACGGCAAACCCCAAAGCGCTAAAACCCGAGGTTTTGGCTATTGAAGCGCTGAATTTAATGGAGACCAATAAAATAACAATGCTTCCTATTGTGGACAATGATAACCAACCGGTGGGAATGTTGCATATGCACGATTTAATAACGGCAGGAGTAATTTAAGAAGAGGGTCTCAATCAGCTTTTATTCTCTATTCCTAAAGCCCAGACCTTTACCTGCCTTGTTAACAAGAAAAAGGATTATTACATTTCCGTTTCGGTTTCGCTCTCTTTCTCCTCATCTTCAGCTTCTTTATTGTAATTATGATTATACACGAATTTATGGCTACCTGCTTTAACTAAATTCTTCATTTTATCGGCAATTTCTTCCACCTCATCAATGTAATCAATTGTATTTAAGCCACCGGGAGCATCGCATTCACCTTTTTGAATTTTAGCCAGGATTTCTTCTCGCAGATAGCTGTGTGTTTCGTTTATGCGCCCTTCCATCTCAATTATTTTATAGATAAAATCTTCCTTCAGTTCCTCCAGGTATTCAATAGATAAATCCAACATATAGAGCAGCTTGGAATGCAGCGCATCTATCATCTCAATAAATTCCGGAGCAAGAGAATGCTTTTGGGAAATAATTTGGTCATTCAGGATTTTGTTTATTTCTTCCGTAAAATCGCCAATTTTTTCAATATCATTAACGGTATGCAGTAAGGCAGGAATTTTGTGGATAATATCTTCCGCTTTGGTCTTTTCATTCACAGCTACCAGATATAGCGTTATCTCTCGTTGCAAATTATCAATTCCCTTTTCAATGCGGGACACTCGCATTTGTTTTTTGTAATCCTTTTCCTTAAATGCCTGATAGGAAACAAGCAGTTCCATACGCACTAATCTTAGCATTTCCCGCATTTCTTTGATGGATTGATTTATTGCCAAATCGGAGTTATTGATAACAGTATAATTCAAATGTTTCGGTTCGCCCAAAGAAAGGGTCTCTACTTTATCCGGAGGAATTATTTTACAGGCAAGATTAGCTAATTGATTAGCAAAAGGTAAGAAAACAATGGTATTGATGACATTGAACATCGTGTGCCCATTAGCAATATGCCGAGCGATATTTTGTCCGGCAAAAACATTACCTGGTGTTATCCGATTCAAAAACCAGGTATATATACCCAAATAGGTTAAAGTAGCAAAAATGATAGTACCCAAAACATTGAACAAGGTATGCACCATTGCCACTCTTTTAGCAGTGCTGTTTGAATTAATTGCAGCTAACCAGGCAGTAATAGTTGTCCCTATATTATCTCCAAAAACAAGATACAAAGCACCTTCAAAAGGAATTAATCCGGTTGAAGCCAGAACAATAACTATTCCAATGGAGGCGGAGGAGCTTTGAATCAACATTGTTAATGCAGTTCCTATTAAAATACTAAGCAACGGATTAGTTGCCAATTTAATCATCAAATTACGCATTAAAAGGGAATCTTTTAAAGGCATAACCGCAGAAGACATAACATTTAACCCTACAAACAATAAACCGAAACCAAAAATAATCTGACTCCAGTGTTCCATAGTTCTGCTTTTGCGGATGAAAAGTAAGGTTACCCCCAAAATTACAAATAAAAACGCATATTGACCTAAATTGAAGGCAATTAACTGAGCTGTAATAGTAGTTCCAATATTAGCGCCCATAATTACCCCTACTGCCTGATTCAAAGTCATAATTCCGGTATTAACCAAACCAACCGTCATCACGGTTGTAGCAGAACTGCTTTGAATGAGAGAGGTAACGCCCAAGCCAACTAAAACCCCTTTCAAGGGTGTGTTAATGAGAACTTTCAAGATGCGGCGCATTTCCGTTCCCGCAACTGCTTGTAAGCTATCACTCATTTTATTGATACCAAAGAGGAAAAGTGCCAAGCCCCCGATCAAGTTTATAATTAGCAATAAGTTCATTTAACCTTATCTATCCTTTTCGCCGTAATGTTTATATTTTTTTATCCCCCCTGTTCTGGTCAAGGATATTTTTGCTTGCTATAATTAAAAATATCCCTCATTTTGAAACGAATGAAAACGAATGCTTGACAAATTCGGGAGGAAAATTTATGCAGAACAAATAATCTAAAGGTGTGATATATGCCTACTTGGGAACTTTATGCAAACGGCAGAGTTCAGGGAGTAGGATTCCGTTATTTTGTGTGGAAGACCGCTTCCGAACTTGGAATTAAAGGTTATGTGAATAACCAGTGGGATGGCTCGGTTAAAATCGTTGCCCAGGCAGATGAACACTTATTGCAGGCATTTAAGCAGATTATTGCCCAAGGAAACAGATATGCTAAAGTGCGTGAACTGCAAATTTATATCCTGGAAAGTGCAGAAAAATATAATGATTTTGAAATTAGATAGATACCTTTGGCTGCTGGTAATGCAGATTTTACTGATTTACCCTTTGGGTTTGTTCCCGGCAGACCAAATGCATACCGTTAAAAAAGGGGATACGCTGTATTCGCTCAGTAAGCGTTATGGCACAACTGTAGATGACTTAAAACGCCTGAATAAATTAGCGGATAATAACCTTGCTATCGGGCAAAAACTAATTGTGAAAAAGGATACGGAAAAAGCTAAACCTGCTGTTCCGAGTATTTCAACACCTACTTCCCCACCTCAAAGTCCTCCTGTTTTAACTCCTGCAAATATTTCGCCTCCCGCGTCTGTAGTTCAAGTTCCGGATGATTATTACTACACTGTAAAAGCAGGGGATAACCTCTACCGGATAGCGGTTAATAATAGCATTACCTTAGGTGAGCTCCTTGCCTGGAATAATTTTGCCAATAGTTCAGTGGCTATTCACCCGGGTGATAAACTGATAATCAAGAATCCTGCTACTGCTTCAGATACGAAGAAAACAAAAGAAGAACCGGTTCCAACTGCTCCTGCTCCTGCAATTAATGCTCCTGAAGTTACAAATCCTGCCCAAGAAGATACAGTGCTTATTGAAAGAGTTTATATCGTGCAAAAGAAAGATACTTTATTCCGAATTGCCACAAACAATTCAATGACCGTTGATGAATTGATGCAATTGAATAATCTCTCTTCCCCCGATATAAAAGTGGGGCAAAAATTATATCTTTCCGGTAAACCGCGTACAGAATCACCATCTTCGCCAACAGATATTTTAACGGAAGAAGAACTGATGAAACGGGAAAAAATTAGAGATGATATAATAATGCCTGTGGCGGGAAAAGTTATTTCGGAATATGGTTTGCGCAATGGACGTCCCCATAAAGGCATAGATTTGGGGGCTAAAGCTGGAACTCCGATATATGCAGTTTTGGATGGAACTGTTGTTTATTCGGGAGTTCAGGGTTCTTACGGTAATGTTATTGTTATTGAACATCCCGATTTTGTAATGACGGTTTATGCTCATAACGAGAAGAATCTGGTGAATGTGAATGATGTAGTGAAACAGGGTCAACAAATCGCTACAGTTGGCGCCACCGGTAATGCGCAGGGTAATCATTTACATTTTGAATACCGTTTAAAAGGCAAAGCTATCAACCCCCGTAAAGTTCTTCCTTTACCCTAAGGGAAAAAAGTATGAGCCAGAAAGAAAGTGTTTTTACGGATAAAGCACTGCAAAATTATCTGAACGAGATTTCCAAATTTAAAACTTTAAGTCGTAAAGAAGAACACGACCTTGCCATAAAGGCAAAAAACGGAGATATGGAGGCAATGAACAAATTGATTCAGGCAAACCTGAAATTTGTGGTTAAAATTGCCTCCCGCTATCAAAACAGGGGGTTATCTCTTTCCGAACTGATCAGCGAAGGCAATATCGGTTTAATTAAAGCTATAGAGAAATTTGACCCAGATAAGGATATTAAGCTTATTTCTTATGCTATCTGGTGGATTAAACAAAGAATTATGCTTGCTGTTAGTGAAAAGAGTTCTTTAATTCGCGTTCCGATGGGTAAATCCAGCGCTGCACACAGGGTTAAAGTAACCCAGGATAGATATTTTTCGGAAACGGGTGAATTAGCGACTACCGGTGAATTAAGTGAGAAAATGAATATTACCGAAAAGACCATAGACAACTTGCAAAACCAAATACCCGAAACCAGCTCTATTGACGATATTCTTGCCACTTCCGAGAATCAGGATTTCACCGCTAAAGATTTACTGGAAGATAAAGATAACTTAGACCCGCAAAGTTTATACTACCAGGAACGGATGCAGAAAAAAATCCAAAATGCCATCAGTAAACTGGATGCCCGCGAAGCGGATATTATCCGGAACTATTTTGGTTTGAATGAATCCCACGAATCCCGTAATTTTGCCCAAATAGCTGAAAGATTAGGTCTATCTCGGGAAAGAGTGCGTCAAATTCAGAAGGAAGCATTAAAAAAGATAATGCGGGAAATCAAACCTGAAGAAGATGAATTTGTAGATAGATTTTTGGAGAAATATCACAATTAAGCAAAATATCCTATCCGGCATTAAAGAATGGGCTATTTTAATGATTTATATGATAAAAAAGGAGATACACCGCTATGTTCAAAAACTTCGCTGAAATGCTAAACTATGTAAAACAAAACCGAAAAGGAACCGCACTTATAGCCGGAGCTCAAATTGAATCAGCTCTGGAAGCAGCTGTTTTGGCAAAAAAAGAATGCCTGTGCGAAAGCATTCTGATAGGTGATAAAATAGAGATTTTACGCTTATTGCAACAAATAGCTCCGGAAAATACAGATTCCTTTACCATTATTGATACCTGCAGTGATTTGAAAAGAGCTGCAGAAACAGCTGTTTCTTTAGCCAGAGAAGGAAAGGGTGATTTGATATTAAAAGGTAAAATGGAATCCTCCGTTATCCTGAAAGCTGCATTGGATAAGGAAAAGGGCTTGAAAGTAAGCGAGGTTATTTCCGATGTTTTTGTTTATGAACATCCCGAAGGATTAAAAATTCAAACCGATGGCGGGATTAATATCCTTCCGGAATTGAACGAAAAAATAGCCATGGTTAAAAATGCTGTCCTCGTAGCTCATGCCTTGGGTAATCCGAATCCCAAAGTAGCTATGATTTGCGCTATAGAGACAGTCAATCCCAAAATGCCGGCTACTATTGATGCTGCTTTAATTGCCAAAATGAATGAAAGAGGTCAAATTCCTGGTTGCCTCATAGAAGGTCCTTTAGCTTTTGATAATGCTGTGGATAAAGAAGCTGCACGCATCAAAGGGCTCACTTCAGAAGTTGCGGGAGCAGCGGATATTTTAGTTTTCCCCAATATTGAAACAGGAAATGTGCATGGCAAAATGCTCACCTACTATTGTCACTATAGAATAGCACATGTAACCATCGGAACTAAAGTTCCCATTCTGATTCCTTCGCGTGCCGATACCGGTGAAACCAAGATGCTATGTTTGGCTCTTGCTTTAGCCACAATGTCTCAATAAATGAAATTAACTCTGCTGCAAATAGGAAAAACGAAAGATAAATGGCTGGAAGAAGGGATTGCGGAATACCGGAAAAGAATTTCGGCTTTTGCCAAACTGGAGCTGATAGAATTGCCCGATGAAAGCATCAAACATAGTGGTAACGCAGAAAGCGTGAAAGCCAAAGAAGCCGTTACTATCTTGAAATATCTCAAGCCCGAGGACTATGTTATTTTGTTAGATGAAAAAGGCGGCCCCAAAAATTCCCTTGAATTTGCAGATTTTCTGCTTAGTTTATCTGATAAGAGTAAAATAGTTTTTGTTATCGGTGGCGTCTTTGGTGTGGATGCCTCTATTCGTGAACGGGCTAATTTTACTATGGCTCTTTCATCTTTAACTTTTACACATCGCCTTGCACGGTTAGTTCTTTGTGAACAGATTTACCGGGCATTGACGATAATAAACAACCGCAACTATCATAAATAATAAGGGGATATAATGATACCGGAAACATTATCTACTATGCAAAATGTAAAAACAGCCCTGGAAATTCTGGTGCAGGGTATGCTGGGAATATTTATCTTTATGGCAGTGTTTTATCTGCTGATATTTGCCTTGGAGCATTTCTTCAGACCTAAGGAAAAGTAATGAAACATTTTTTGCTATCTGCTTTCACTATCCTTTTCAGCGTTTCTCTTTGTGCCAAAGTAAGCATCATCAGCCACTCGGAAACGGAAATGGTAATTGAATTTACAACTGACCCCTGGAAAATATCAACAGAAGGCGAATATAGTCGTTTAACTGCAGAGAATATGAGTTACAGCGATATTCCGGGAGCTCCTTCAGTTCCCTACAGCGAATTTAAAGTGGGAATTCCTCCCGCAGGAAGAATCAGCTGCACCGTTCTAAGCAGTAATAGCATTACCACCGGTTTGGATTCCAAACTAATTCCTGTGCCTGAAATTAAAACTATAAACGGGATAGATAATTATTTGTATCAGATTTCCCCCGCGGCATATCAACCGCAAAGAATGGAATTGATAACTCAGCTTCCAGCAACAAACTTTCGGGGTTATCATTTTGTACCGATCACGCTGCATCCTTTTGTTTACGATGGAAATAAAACTCTTACTATCACAACAAAGGCAACTCTTAAAATAAACATTTCCGGCGCTACCGATTTTCGCAGCTTAGAGCCCGGCGACAAAGCTGCAGACCTTCTTTTAGCGCAATTAATAAATTCTCAGCAGGCAAAAAACTGGCGTAGTAATGTGCGCACCGAAATTAACTATGCACCCTTCAATTTAAGTGACTGGTGGTTTAGGATTGAAACAAATCGGGATGGCATTTATAGAATCAAACCTGCGGATATTAGCAGTTTGCCTTTAGCAGATATTGACCCTGCTTCTTTTCGCCTTTTCAGCACTTCCGGCAAGGTCTTGAGTAATAATATAAATAATACTGGAGCGGAATTCAAAGAAGTTCCTATCTTTATTTCCGGAGCAGCAGACCATAGTTTTGATAGTCAGGATTACATTTTGTTTTACGGCAGTTCCAGAGATAGTTATGAGCAAAATGTGAATGTTCAGTCCGATCCCCTGTATTATAATCCCTATTCACAAAATCAGGTCTTCTGGCTTACCTTCGGAGAAAACTTCAGTGGAACTCCTTTAAGAATTCAAACTGTTCCCACTCCAGATAACTATGATGTTTCTGTAACTTCCGCACCGGCTTCAAAACAGGTAGAAAATGAAATTTATCGCCGGGAATCCTACGGTTTTTCCTGGTATAGCGAAACTCTTTTCGGAAACAGCACTGCAGAATATGTTTTCACTACTAATCTCACCAATGTTGACCTGAATGGAGATAAAGAACTCTACTTGCGTTTGCGCCAGGATGATCAAGGAGAAGGAACTCATCACAAGATTCGGCTCTGGATAAATGGCACCCCGGTATATAACAATAAGGACGCAGAAACGGATGAAGAAAAATATAATTTCGCTTGGACAGGAGCTTCATATTATAATATCAATCGCCCTGTCAGCTATCTTGTTAATGGCACCAATACTCTTAGAATTAAAGTTTTTCGCAGCACACCCGATAATCTCTTATTAGATTATTACCGTTATACTTATCAGGAGAATCTAATTAAGGGAAATGCCCAACGGCAATTCTGTCATCCCGATTCCCTTTTCCCCAATCTTTGCAAATTCAATTTCAGCGGAGATATCAGCAATGCTCTTATTTTTCAGATAACCGATTTGTATAATGTAAATTTAATTCCTGTTGTGGATAATTATTCTATCGCCAGAGGTAACTACAAAAATTTCTACTTTATTTTGAAACCCGAAGAAGCATATTCCCCGGCATTGATTCAATCTGTCCAACCTAATGATTTAACCGCTGTAAGAAATCAGACCGATAATATAATTGTAACGCCTGCAGAATTTTTACAGCAAGCCCAAGAACTGGCTGCTAAATATTGGGATATATACCAAATCCGCAGTCAAGTGATTTTGGTGGATGACATCTATAATCAATTCAGCGGTGGACACATAGACCCTGCTGCCATCCGTATGGCAATGAAGTATTTTTATTTCAATTTACCTTCACCAAGAATTACTTCCTTAACGCTAATCGGGATTGGAACAATTGATTGGAGAAATTTTTCCGGTAGCGCTGCTCCTAAAAACAAATTAATTATCTGGCAGGGAAGTTATATTACTTCCGATGACTACTTTGGAATGATTAATACCAGTTATTATCCGGAACTGGCTATAGGCAGATATCCGGTTAGAAATACCAATGAGCTGAATATTATGCTGCAAAATTTTACCAGTTATATCAATAACCCAACCCCCGGATGGTGGCGTAATTCAGTATTAATTGTAGCTGATGACCTCACTAACGGAGATAGCAACTATGAATATGATCTCACACAATATGCGGAACAAACCAGCACTGTTATTCATCCCAGTATTCTGGTAGATAAAATTTTTGCCATAGAATATGAATATGACGAATTCCAGAATAAACCTAAAGCGAGAGACGATTTATTTAAGGCACTGAATGATGGATGTCTGGTTATGCATTATACAGGTCACGGTTCTTATGATAAACTGGGAGCCGAGGATTATATGAACGGAGCTACCGATATGGGTAGATTTAATAATGAAGGTAAACTAACTTTCTTTATCGCAGCTGCCTGTGAGGTCTCTCAATTTGATTATTGGGGTTTTGATTGTTTGTCTCAAAAGGTTGTCCTTTTAAATAATTTGGGAGCTATTGCCTCCTTATCGGCAACCCGTAAAAGTTTTGCCGACCTCAGCTTAGTAATGCTTAAATATGTAATGGATAGTTTAATTAATAATCGTAATCCTTTGGGTTATAGTGTAATGGATGGTAAACTTAGGTTCACTACCGGAGGAACTAACGATGAAATGTATATTCTGTTTGGCGACCCTGTTATTCGGGTTATTCCTCCGGAAAGGGATAGTTCAATGCAAGTAAGTTCTATTACCGATAATGGAATTGTTCACTCCAGAGAAACAGTTGCAATTGAGGGTTCTTTCACTACCGAAGGACTTTCCGGAGAAACTGAAATAAAGGTTTTTGATTCTAAAAGAAGATATTCTCTTGGTCCTGGAACTAATGTTACCAAAATGGGAAATCAGCTTTTCCGCGGCAAAAGTTCGGTTTCCGCCTCCCAGTATTCTTCTTCTTTTATTGTTCCGGATGATGTAAATAGCGGAGCAGATGGATTTATTGTCTCCTATATCTGGGATGAAAATAATAAGAAGGATTATACTAATTTTTACTCTCCCTTACAGTTAAGTGATGAAGCAGGAGATGTTACTAATACCGATATTCCCCAAATAAATATCTATCTCGGTTCCAAGGATTTTCGCCCCGGAGATACAGTTGGCACCAATACTTCAGTGTATGCCGATTTTTATGATTCCAACGGAATCAATATTACCGGTTCTTCTGGGCATAATATTCTTCTGGTTATAGATAATTCTCTACAACCGGTGTCTATAACCGATTATTTTGAATATGATAAAAATTCCTGCACTTCCGGAAGTTTGATTTATCCTTTACAGGATTTAAGCGAGGGAATGCATACTGTGCAGGTAGTTGCCTTTGATAACTTCAATATGCCTGCTGTGGCTACGACCAGTTTTATGGCTAAAAAGAGTTCGGTTTTGGATATTGAACGCCTGCTTATTTATCCTAATCCAATTGCCAAAGATGGTTACATCACTTTTATGCTTTCAGATGTTGCGGATGTAAATATTGGCATTTACACTCTTAGAGGAAAGCGTATTGCTAACTTGAAATCCTTTGGTAGACAAGGGTTTAATAAGGTTTATTTTAACGGACGCGATGATAAGGGCGATGCTTTAGCCAATAACACCTATTTTGTTAAAGTTCAAGCTCGTTCCTCCAGCGGCAGGAAAGTGGAAAAAACAGAAAAAATGGTAATCTTTAAATAGGTATTGTCTTATGTTAATTTACAACACCCAAACCCGTAAAAAAGAAGTATTTGAACCCATAACTCCTGGAAAAGTGGGCATATATACTTGCGGTCCTACCGTCTATAACTATTTTCATATCGGTAATGCCCGGGCTTTTCTCTTTTTCGATGTAGTTCGTCGCTATTTTGAATACCGGGGTTATGAGGTTACTTATGTGCAAAATATAACTGATATTGATGATAAAATCATTGCTCAGGCAATAGAAGAAAATACCGTTTTTTCTTCCATTGCTGATAAATACACACGCGCTTATCTGGAAGATACTGCAGCTTTGGGAATTAAGCCCCCCACCTATCAACCTAAAGCAACGGAAGTGATGGACGATATTATTGCGTTTATTGTGGCTTTGCAGAAAAAGGGCAACGCTTACGAAGTGGAAGGTGATGTTTATTTCGCTACGGAAAATTTACCTTCCTACGGCTGCCTTTCGGGTAAAAAAACGGAAGAACAACTGGCAGGAGCAAGAGTTACAGAAAATCCCAATAAGCGTAATCCCGCCGATTTCACCCTGTGGAAAAAAAGTAAACCCGGCGAACCCGTTTGGGATAGTCCCTGGGGAAAAGGACGTCCCGGCTGGCATACCGAATGCGTAGTTATGAGCCGTAAATTCTTAGGTGAGACCTTTGATTTGCATTGCGGGGGAATAGACCTCATTTTTCCTCATCACGAAAATGAACTGGCACAGGCAATTGCCTACAGCGGAAAGCCCTTAGCCCATTATTGGATGCATAACGGTTTCCTAAATGTGGATGGTGAGAAAATGAGTAAAAGCTTAAAAAACTTCTTCACAGCAAGAGATATCTTGTCCGAATATGATGCTGAAACCATCAGGTTTTTCTTTCTTTCCAAACATTATCGCAGCCCTATAGATTTCAGCCGGGAACTGATGGAAGAAGCACAGCGGGCTATTACCAATTTTTACAATGCCCTCGCCGAAATTAACTTTGCAGAGAATAAAGATAATATTAGTCCAACCGTTTGCGGAACTGCGGAAGAACTACAAAATTTCCAGCAGGATTTTATTGCGGCTATGGACGATGATTTTAATACTGCTAAAGCCATATCCGTCCTTTTTGAACTGAATCGCAAAGTTAAAAATACTTCCTTCCCAAAAACAGACCGCCTTGCCTCAGCACAAAAAATGGTGGAATTGGGTTCCGTTTTGGGCTTCTTTCAAAATTGGGAAACAAAGTTAAATAAATCCCTGCCCGATTTATCTAAGGCACTTATTGAACTTCTTCTTACTTACCGTAAGGAAGCAAGAAATAACAAACAGTGGAATGTTTCCGATAAAATCAGAAACGACCTGGCTAATTTGGGAATTGACATTAAAGATACCCCAAACGGCGTTAAATGGAGCTTAAAGGAGACAAAATGAAAGCCAAAATTCTATATTATATCCTTATTTTGCTGGTTCTGCTGGCTGGTATCATTACTTTTATCTTGCTCAGTAAAAGAGACCCGCTAAACGGTCCTGAAAGCATTGCCTTTGATGAAACAGGAAAACGCTTTCTCGTCTCCAATACTATGGGCAAAAGTATCACTTCCTTAAGTTTATCTGAACAATGGACTCCCTTTCTGGATGAAGGATTGGATGAACCACGAGGGTTAACTATTCACTCAGGCAAACTTTATGTTGCCGATAAAACAGCGATTAAAATTATTAACCTGGATAATGCCGCTATTATAGATACCATCCAAATTCCCGGAGCGGTGATGCTCAACGACCTGGCATTTACCAAAAACGGGATCATTTATACAACCGATACAGCCGGAAATTGCATATTTGTAATTGACCCCGCTAATAATAATATCCAAAAATTAGCTTCTCCTTTGCTGAAAAAACCCAATGGCATTATTTACGATATGCCCCGCAATCAAATGTTTGTGGTCTGTTTTACGGAAAAAAGTCCCATCTTATCTGTAAGCACTTTAGATAATAAGATAACTATTTTTATGGATAGTATTTATGATAATTTAGATGGCATCGCTATTGACGATTTGGGAAGAATATATATTACCTGCTGGGGTCAAGAGATGATTTTTGAAATTCCCCAGGAACAAAATCGCTATCTACCTACTTTCAAAAATATTAAAGCTGCTGCGGATATTTTTTATTACCTGCCGGAAAATCAACTAATTGTTCCCCTCTTCAACGATAATAAGATAATCCGTCTCCAACTTGAATAATCCTAAAAACAATTCCATAACTTATCTGCCCGATTGCGTTATCAAATGTTTTAGCAACCCGAAACACTTTCAGGCAGAACTTTTTGCTTATCAATCGGGTTTGGAAATGCTCCCCCAACTGCTTGATTATGCTGAACCAAACTGGATAAAAATGGAAAGAATATGGGGTATTCCCTATCTTGATAATTTAATGAATTTTAAACCTGCGCTGCTGGCAGAAACCATTGCCCACTTTCATCTTGCTACTTATCATAACGGCAATTGCTTGTGTCATATAGATAATGCGCCTAAAAATATTCTCTTCTGCTCAGGTAAGTATTATTTTATTGACTTTGCCGAAAGCAATTATGCCTGTCCGGAAGTGGATATTACCCATCTTTTGCTTTTTTGGGCTGCCGATTTTCCTTATGCCCTTTTGCAAAGTTCAGTTTTAAGCTTTATTATTAGCTATCTGTCCATCTTGAAATTGGATAGTGCACGCTGGCATAATTCTCTGCTGGATAATATATCTCTTTTTGATAGCCGCAGATATATTTTCAGCAAACCACCAGGTAAACAGCCAATAGATGTCCAAACAGCTAACCGTAATTGGCTGGCAGACCTTGATGCTATTATAACTTAATAAAATATAATGAAGTAATAAATTCTGCTCTAGGAAAAAGGTTTAGAAGGTTCATCTTCGATTTAGTTCCGCTCCAGTTCGGTTATAGCATAAATCTTATCCTAAATGAGTATCTTGGACTGTAGAGTGAAAGTATATTTACTGAGTTGATCGATGGTCTTAATATCGGGTTTCTCCTGATTACACCGCTTGCTGCTAAAGCTGGTAACGTTATCGTCAGTTATATCTATTATAGTAGCTGCATAGGTATCATTGTTCTTAAGGATGATCCTATAAGTGGTTTCAGTTATAAGAGATGCACTGTTGATTAAATAGGAAAAGCTGCCAATTTTTTTAGGCAGCCTTTCTATACACTTTCTTTCGATACTATTTTATAAGCATCATTTTACTAATTATAGTTACTCCACCTTGCTCTAATCGAGCAAAGTATACACCAGATGCAACTGGACAATTGCCATCATCCTGACCATTCCATACTACGCTGTGGTTACCACACTCTAATGACTCGTTCAAGAGATCTTTAACCTTTTGACCTCTGATATTGTAAATGAACAGTCTGACGGGTGCTGTTTTTGGCAAAGAGAAATTGATAGTAGTTGAAGGATTAAACGGGTTTGGGTAATTTGAATGCAGCGCCAGCACTGAGGGCATCGGTTGGTTGTTGGTTTTTAATGTTAACACACGAAAGCCATATAGTTCAGGCTCAATAGTTGGCTCATTAGCGATGTAATTGCCGGGTTGTATTGTAGCTGGGCTTGCAGAAATTGTACCCTTGCTTTCAGAATATAACATAAAGCTTAAAGCTCCACCGCCTTCATCCTCAGGAGTAGAATAGGCCAGTATCTGGATGGGATATGCTTCATTGACTCTGGCTCCGATACACACATCATCTTGGAAAACTCCTATCTCAGTAAACTCCGGATTGCCCTCGATTGATGCAATCATAATAGTTTCATAGTTTGGTTTTTCTTCATACTTGAAGTAAGAAGGTTTACGCGGGTCTACAATTATTGGTTTAGTGAGTCGATTGTTCCAAACAAATTCGCAATCTCTAACTGTTCGTATCATGATAGAATCACCGTATTTCAAATGAGGACGAGAAAACCCATCATAAATCCATTCATCGCCATCTTTCTTCATACTCCAATCTTCTGCCATGATGTAATCTATCCTATCTATGACTCCAGATAATGCCTCCCAGGGATAGACCATCTCATAGCAGGGATATGTAACCCAGTTCCACTGCCCCTCTCTCAATTGATGTACCATCAGAGTATCAATTATAGTACCAAGCTCAAATAATCTAACTGATGTAGTGTCGTTTATGCGTAGTTTATACCCAGGCTCGCTTCTTAAATAAGATAAACCGTAATAGTTCCATTGGTTGTTACGATATTGCGCAATCCCATCACTGGATATAATATCTGTTAGAAATGGGCATAATGAAGCATTAGCATAATCAATAGATGTTCCTACTTCATCTCTTTGTAAACGAGGGTACCCAACCCAGTTCCACCCTTTATGTATATTGCGTGTAACTTGCGGATATGGGCTTGGTTGAATATAACTTAAGTATAAATTCTGATTGACAACCCGTCGCCCATTTATCGAAGGAATATCTACAATAATTGACAAGCCGAAGTTCCCATATTGCTGATAGTATGGGAAATCGTTTACTATCGCAGCGTAAGCATACAAATAATTACCATACAAGCCGTCGCCAGCGTTCCCATCATTGTGGCTGCCATCATCATAAAGATCAACCGAAAACTGCCATTCACCTCTCTCAAGTAGAGCACTAACTCCAGCGTTAGAAATAGGTGTATTATAATCAAAAACTGAAACTTGCAATAGCAAAGGACAATCCACAGGGTACATTATAGGGATTTCCTCAACCGAAACAGTTAAATCAGAATCAACTTCACTTATTAGGCTATAAGTTAGTGTTGACGAGTAGTTGTTTGCAATGCTAGCATACCAGATTCCACTTTCTGGTGCATCAATTATGTATTTTTGAGTTGTAGAACCTAAACATTCTGGCTGATTATAAATAATCCCCGATGGTGAAGTCAAAGTAAATAATAAATTATCACTATGGTTATAGATTGTATTCCAAATTAAAGTAGTTCTTAGCTTATCAGCCAAATCATCGACCACGATTTGTAAGGTTTGGGTGGAGTTTGGCGGAATTGAGTGATTATTCTCGTATGATGGAGGATTTCCTCTCAAACGATTGATTAGACGGCTTACAATCAATGACATATTTGATAGTTGTGGCACCTGATAAGCCACCCCATGTCCCCAGTACGCTATATTATTCATGTTCACAATACCACTGGAAATATTGCCGAACCGCATAGTATAGCATTCAATATCTCTGGGATTATAATATGAATAGATGCTATTTCTAACATCATACATCCTATGAGGGTTGGTGTAATGGGGGTTATTTTGATGTTCGGGGTCTATTGTTGGATGATGTTCTCCATCTGACAAAAGTACCATCCCCTTTTTCCTTTCTGTTAGAGTCCCAAACCTACTGTACCCATTTTTAAAAGGGACAAGTAAATCTGTATTACCTCCTGCACTTGGTAAGCCTACATTGTTGATAAAAGAGTTTTGATTTGATAAAGTAATAGAGTATAGTTGCGCTGCAGGTGTTGGGGATAAATTTGTAAACCCTCCATTCCAGTACGGAGGAATACCTTCATTAAAACCAAAAATATTAATCTTATCCCCAGGTAGCATAGCACTTATGAACCTTCTCGTTAGCTGTTGAAGATTTGCGCATTCTCCTACCATACTCTGTGAAAGATCAAGGGCTAACACTACATTAATCCCATCATCAAAAACAGAGAAACCGGGACCATTGAGTCCATCAAAACCATCCCGGACATTTGCCCCGTTATAGGCGAAATGCAGCACCCCATTATTGCCAATATCAACAAGGATGTCGTAATCTCCTACATCTGAAGCAGTCATTACAGGAGTGCTGGAATACCACACTCCGTCATTATCTGAAGTACCAGATACCTGACAGATGATTGCATTCAAAGCTGATATATTCATCCCATCAGTATAGTCCTGATCCTCAACAATGTAAACCGTAAGAGGAGTATTCTGAGGGCAGTTTGTGACTTTCACATGAACCGGATCGCCGATCCGAAACATATTCTTATCCCTACCATTTGGAGGGTTGGATACCCCAGCACTGATCACTTGTGGTGTGAAATGAAGACCCCTGTCTGAATAGGCTTTATCAATTACTAACTGATTCGATGTTGTTGAATTCCTCATGAGGATATTGTAGAAATACCGGGGTTTGTATCTTAGGGGTTCGGTTGGGAGAACATTGTTAATTAGTGCATAAACGAGAAACTGGTTAAAATATGTGTCGCCCAGGCGATTTCTAATCTCCCACCATGCGGAGGATATTGTGTGTCGAACATCATAGTCTTCGTAGGTAATCTCATTTAACGAAAGAGAAGTTACAGTATTGATATGGTTTAAAACATCTATTCTTTGTGGATCCTGAGGATTTCCATAGATACAGTATGGTGATTCTATTGCTGCACAAGGCAGATACACAGCAAATGCTTCATCCATGGCGCTCATGGAGTCATTATTTGTTGGATTAAACAATGTCCCGCCGAGAACCGAAAACACATTAGAATGAGATAATTCATGCCGTACTACATGAGATAGTTTACCAGCATTGGTGCTAATTCTGATTTCATTTAGTGAGGGATGAAAAGTCCCTCCGCTGGTATAGGGGTAATCTGTAACGACCTTAAGCCTCCATGGCTGATAAATCTCATCAACTACCAAATTATCTATGAACTGTTGTTGATCATGGGAATGCCAATATGCATTTGCTGTCTTAGCATAATTATCGTGAAAATAGGCAGTTAATTGGTTTCCTGAAACATTCACCGAATCGTGTTGCACCGTCATCACATTTGGATGCACTACCACTCTAAAAATATCTCGATCATTAAGTTCAGCTTCTAACCATGTATATGTGCTATCTGATATTGTTTGGTTGCCAAACTGGTTTGCAAACAAACTATCGATTGGAGTTTTTAAAAGGACACCCCCCATAGCTTTTTGTGTTAGTTGAAAGTGGGTCGTATCTGTATAAGCCTCATTGTACACATCGCCTATAACACTTACATCAAAACTTCTTACAAATATGCTTGGGGTTCTACTTCTGATGGTAAGATTTGATACATCAACATTGATTGTATAGTCCTCAAAATTCAATACATAGCAAAGGTAAAATTCCTTTCCGCCATCATTGTCGCCAAGAGTATAGGCTATCCTATGGTTGCATGGTATGACATCGGCTCCATTATATACTTCATCTTGCGATAGCTTTACAGCTTGCTTTAAGGTTATGTTGATTGGTATAATATCAGAGCTTATGTCTGCTGTATCATCTACAATACTCAGCTTACATGTGGTAAAATTATAAGACATCTTAAGATATCCAAAACCTCCTTCTATCCTGTATCCATTTACAATTTGTTCATAACTGACCCTTGATCCGATAATGTTGCTTAATGTCTTTCCTTTGAATAACTGTCCCTCTTGTGCAGAGATATAGGGCTTTACTTTGGCAAGAACCCGATCAAAGACCTGCTTCATATAAACGGTATCTTGGGGGGCTGTTACAACTATGTCTCTAAAATTTCCGATTATGTTGGAGAATGTCATATACTGGTAATTATAAGTGATATCTCCCTCAAAACCCGTTTCGGCTTTGAATCTTGTAGCCCGTTCGTTTAAGATTGCTTGCTTTTGGATGTATTCCTCTGTTTGCTCATAAGGTAATCCTATCAAAGTGACCACCATAAGCAATAGACAGAATAGGCAAAACAAATACTTTTTCATCATTCCTCCTACCTGAGTTTGTTCATTATTTATCTAAGTTTTAAATGTTGAGTCCCAAATGTTGGTGTAAATTCCAACTCATTGTTTCTCAGGTTCTTTGAGGGTATTTGATATCCCTCGTTACTCACAATCTATATAATGTCTAACGACCAATTGCATAGTTTTCATCTCTTTTATACAAGTCAAGTCCTTTTTTTTCATCAAATGCTTCCTTGCTACGACCGAGCATATCAAATAAACTGCCAGGGCTTGTTTTTGAACAGTTAAAAATTTCTTTCCTCGCACATTACACTCTTTAATATATAGCCTCTTCAGCTACTGATACCACTATTCATAATAAGAATATCTTGCCAAGCAAAAAGTTGTTGGCATTCCCATATTTTTTCACCGGAGCCTTATTTTCATTTGGTGCCGGTCGATAAGTTCTGCTAAGCTTAGTTTCCGTTTATACTGAATAATAAAGTTAATGCATACTATAATAACTTCAGCTATTCTGTAGGATATGCATTCTTTAGGTATAGCTAAATCTTCTTTTTTGTAATTTATTATTTTAGGGAATCCAACGGTGAATTTGGCAATATACTTTTTAGACCTATAGATGAAGAACAATGCTAAAGCCATTAAAGCATTAAGATTTTTTGGACCTTGATAGCTACCCAATCTCATATTTTCCCATCTTATGTTTTGCTGCATTTGGCGATGAACTTCTTCAATTGCCCAACGCTTTTTATAAATAGCTATTGCTTTCGCAACCAGCTCCAAAGCAAGCATATCCTGGCTGGCAAAATCACATAAAAGATAAAAGTCGTTTCTCCTTTGAAAACCTTTTCTAAAAATCTTAGATACAACCAAACTAATCTCAACCGTATTTGATTTTTTAATGGGAAAGTATTATGGGCTTTAAATGGCATAAAATTCTTGATTGCTAATTTTGGTTACGAAAAAATTAGAGGAGAAATCCACTTTCTCACTAAATAATAAAATTAATACCTTAGACATTTACACCATATATCTAACAATACAACAGTATGTTATAACTTATCCACAGCGTTTTTTTATGGGAATGCCTTGTATATTGTATTGAACAACATTTTTATGGACAAGCCATAAATAATGATTATATCATCCTATGATAATAAAAAAACAGGATGAATACTATATGACAATGAAAGTAATGTTTTGTTGCTCAGATATGAGAAAAAATTGAGCTGGCAAAAGATACTTTACCCGATAGTTCCGTAGTTCTCAGACCTGTGATAGCAGCA
The DNA here is from genome assembly GCA_035403355.1 of Candidatus Cloacimonas sp. Lineage (NCBI taxonomy): Bacteria > Pseudomonadati > Candidatus Cloacimonadota > Cloacimonadia (SeqCode) > Cloacimonadales (SeqCode) > Cloacimonadaceae (SeqCode) > Cloacimonas (SeqCode) > Cloacimonas sp. (SeqCode). The sequence continues at coordinate 25,018 of DAONFA010000020.1, forward strand.
GCTTTTTCCTGAAGGAAATTACAAGACAGAAGCTATGCTCCGTTCATAATTTTGATTTATAAATTTACTTTGTGGACTTAGTATAACTACCTGGTGCTTAATCACTTATTTAACGCTCCCTTAACACTTCCGTAACGATCCTGTAACACTGCCTTAACTTTGTTAAGGAGTCGCTAAAGAAATGTTAATGCAGCATAAACCTAAATAATGCAGTTGCGGGATAGTGGGTTGGCAAATTCCAATTTGCCAAAAAGGATGCAATCCTTTAAAAAAAGTATGCTTGACAGCATTTGCCGAATCGGAGTTCGGCAACCCAGGTTTTTCGTTACCGCTTGCTTTTCGGTAAAGAAATAAATCCCAAGAGGTGGGTTGACCAGGAGGTCAACCATCTGGGGTAAAACGACAATGCTGTCGTTTTTCCGGAAATTACCCCTCTCATCATCTCACTTCAATACATTCTTTATTCTAAACCCACTTCCAATTCTTTAATCTGCGTAATCTGCGTGAAATCTGCGAAATCTGCGTGAAATCTATGAAATCTATGAGAGAAACCAGCTATGCGTTTAGATAACAGGTAGCAACTGGAAAATTGTTTCTTCTCCAATCACAGACCATAAAACCGCTGCCAGAACAATGAAGGTACCAAAAGCAAAGGGTTTGCTTTTATCTCTTATAAAAATAAGGAAATAGATAATGCCCATCAGGGCAGAAAGCAAGACGATGTAAGGTATGCCTGTTATGCCATAATAAACAGCCAACGCTGTAAGCAGCCAAATATCACCTCCACCCAGTCCTTCAGTTCCGCGTATTTTTTGATAAGCCCAAGCTAAAAATAGCAGCAAACAGAATACCACTGCTCCTGAAACCAAGCCATTTATGATACCGACATCAGTTCCGGGTATAAAAACAAAGATGATACCTGTAATCAATAACGGAAAGGATAAAACATTAGGTATTATTTGATGGAAGGCATCTATAAAAAAAATGGGGATAAGGAAAGAGAAGAGCAGGATATATTTATAGAAGAGGAAAGAGTGTAAGCCATAGCGGAAAAACAACGCTAAAAATAAAATAGGGGTTATAGCTTCAACTACTATATGATGCCAGTGTATTTTAGCTCCGCATTTAGAACACTTTCCACCTAAAATAATGTAACTGATTATAGGTATATTCTGATAAAAGGGAATATGCTTTTTGCAATTCTCGCAATGTGAACCGGGGAAAATTATGGATTGCTTCTTAGGAATGCGGTAAATAAGCACATTAAAAAAACTGCCGAAAGCAGCGCCTAATACAGCAATGACAATGATTGTAAAGGTTAGCAGAAAACGCTCCTTACCAGTTTTGCAGCCAATTATTCGTATTGGGGTTTAAATAGGCGCCTTGAATAATACTAAATTGAATTTGTATATTATCTCTCGGAGTATAGCGCATTGAAAATTCGGGAATAACACGACTGTAATTAGCATCGTTAAGATTAAATTTACTGCTGGTATTAAAACCGCCGTAGTTAACAAAATTCAAATCCAGATTCATTTCCAGCTTAGGATTGAAAGTATATTTCAGGTGATTAGTATATAGCGAAAGGTAATAGCCATCACCTACGGAACTTGTGCCTGCTTGAAAACCAAGCGAATGGTCAATCGTAAGCTTATCCATATTAAGCAGCGAAGAGCCGTTATTAGTATAGGGACTTAAGTTTGGACGCGGAAATTCAATTTGAGCTGTAAGCGGTATTAAAACGGCTAACAGCATAGTAATCAGCACTACCTGTTTCATTTAATCTCCTTCGGGAAAGTATCAGGATTCACTAATAATATAAGCAAGATATATACCGATGTCAAACATAAATTGATTTAACCAGTTCGCCCAAGCGTTTAATTCCTGTTTCAATTTGAGAAAAACTGGAATAGCTGTAATTAAGACGCATGCAATTGAATTTTTCCTGACCTTCGGGATAGAATTTGCTACCCGGGATGAAGGTTACCAAGTGGTCTTTGGCTTTATAGAAAAGAGTATCGGCATTAATATCTTCAGGCAACCACAACCAAAGGAAAATTCCTCCGTCGGGTTTTGTCCATTGCACATAAACCGGCATCTCTCGGGAAAGACATTCCAGCATTTTATCCAGATAGGGGCTGTAAAACCGGCACAGGTTTTGAATATGCGGTTCCATATAGCCCTTTGCCAAAAATTCGGCAACTACGCGTTCAGAAATACAATCGGGACTTATAGTAACTTTTTGCTGCCAGGAAACCATTTTAGTAATCAATTCCGGAGCTCCGATGGCGTAAGCAACACGAATACCGGGACCCAATATTTTGGAAAAGGAAACAATTTCAGTTACCAGATAGGGATTATTTAATTCTGTTTGAGCAATCCGTAATAATGTGGGCTGTTCTTCTCCCCTGAACCGCAACCGGGAATAAGGATTATCTTCCATAATGAGAATACCTTCCGCCTCGCAGAATTGAAGCAATTCACGCCTGCGTTTGTAACTCATAGTAATTCCGGTGGGATTTTGAAAATCGGGAATCGTATAGATGAATTTAATCACTTTATTTGCATCCCGAAGCCGTTTCACTTTCTCTGCCAAGCGGTTTAAATCTATTCCTTCATTATCCATAGAAATGCTGTGAACTTCGGCTCCTACAGCTTCCAAAGCAACAATGGAACCCAAAAAACTGGGTGCTTCACAAATAACTACATCCCCTTCATTTATTAAGGAACGACTCATATAGTAGATAGCGTTAGTGGCTCCTACCGTAATCATCATATTAGCCATATTCAACTTAGGATAATTTTCCCATTTCAGGATTTCCTCTTTCAATTGTTCATCACCTTCGCTGTTTCCATATTGCAGAACATCTCTTCCCTGTTGAGAAACTATTTCCTGATATAATTTGCTTAAGGTTTCCAAGGGAAAAGTTGCCGGAGAAGGAAAACCTCCCGCAAAAGATATTAAATCGGGAACATTTTTAGTGGTAGCTACCAATTCCCTAATCAGTGATGATTTCATCGTTTTTGTTGTCTCCGAAAAGTAATTCGTAATCATTCTTCTATCCTTATTGTTATATTTTTATCATAAACAGAACCGGAAAAAAGGCAAGAACTGCTTTCTGCTGATACACGGCTGCTATAAAAAATTCTGATATGCTTAGGGATATATTCTATAAATCATTCTCGGGAAAGGAATTGTTTCCCTGATATGAGATGCTCCGCTCAGCCAGGTAACGAGTCGTTCCAAACCAATTCCAAAACCGCTGTGAGGGACAGAGCCATATTTACGCAAATCCAAAAACCACTGATAATCTTCTATCGGCATCTTTTCCGCTTGCATTCTGGAAAGTAAAAGCTCGTAATTATCCTCACGCTGACTTCCCCCAATCAATTCTCCAAAACCTTCCGGAGCTATTAAATCATCCCCTAAAACCAAATCGGGATTTAAGGGATCGCGTTTCATATAAAATGCTTTAATTTCTTGAGGCCAGCGTTCTACAAAAACAGGAACTGCAGAATCCTCTGTTAACAAAACCTCATCCTGAGCGCCTAAATCTTTACTATGAGTTATATCACTGCCTTTTTGGCGTAATAATTCTACTGCCTCATAATGAGTCATCCGTTTAAAAGGAGCATCGGCTAATTTCAATGCTTCCGTGTTTCGTTCCAGAATTTGCAGTTCCTGAGCACAATTAGCAAGAACGGTTCGGATAACATAACGAATAAGGTCTTCCTGAATTTGCATATTCTCTTCGTGCTCCACAAAAGCTGCTTCAGCATCCATCATCCAAAACTCGGTTAAATGTTTACGGGTTTTGGAACGCTCAGCTCTAAATACAGGACCAAAATCATAAACCCTGCCAAAACTCATAATTCCTGTTTCCAGATATAGCTGACCCGATTGGGAAAGATATGCTTTGCCTTCGTCAAAATATTCCAGCTCAAAGAGGGTTGTTGTTCCTTCACACGCATTGGGTGTAAGAATAGGCGAATCAAAACGGATGAAATTATGCTCGTTCAAATAGTTGCAAATAGCATAATAGACGGTATGCCGAATGCGTAAAACAGCCCATTGCTTTTGAGAACGAATCCAAAGATGCCTGTTGGATAGTAAAAAATCGGGTCCGTGTTCTTTCTTACCTAGAGGATATTCATCCGCAATTTGAATGGGCTCAATTTGCGTAACCTGCAGTTCAAAAACTCCTTCCTGTTTGGGATGGGGTTTAGGTATCCCGCAAATGATTACGGAGGACTCCAGGGTAAGATGTTTTGCTGTCTCAAATGCCTCTTCACCCAAATCCGGTTGAAAAGCAACTGTTTGAACTTCTCCTGTTCCATCCCTTAAAATGATGAACAGTAGTTTTCCGCTATGCCGAATATTACGCACCCAGCCCTTAAGGCAAACTTCCTGTCCTATATACTTTTCTATATCTTTAATGAATACATCCTGCATAATCTTTTTTCCTGTATTATAAGTTTATTTTGGAATTTTGGGTTTGAATTTGGTTTATAATCATAGTAGCTATTTCCAAAGCTCTGGTTCCTGCTTCTCCATCTACAATCGGCTTTTTGTGGTTTTGCACACAGTCAATAAAGGACTCCAGTTCCAAAGTTAAGGCATCCTTACCCAACTCGCTAACATCATAGTTTTGAATATCCACCAGCTGTTCGGACTTAATATTATTTGCCCCTTCCAAAATCTGATACATAACTGTCTTGATGTCGGCTCTCCGTTTAATAACCTGCACCTGCTTGGTTAAAAAATCCATTTTCATATAAGCATCTTGCTGGAAAAATCTTAAAATTCGTTCCTGCTTAAGCGAAACCCGAGATGAAGTTACATTGGCAACAGCGCCATTGGCAAATTCCATACGCGCATTGGCAATATCTATGGTAGGAGTAAAAATTCCCACTCCGCTGGCTTTTATATCAGTAACGGGACTATGCACAAAGCTTAATATCAGGTCTATATCGTGAATCATTAAATCCAGCACTACCGGAACATCCGTTCCTCGTGGCTGAAAAGTGGAAATCCGTTGGGACTCTATAAACATTGGTTCATTAATTTCATCTTCAATTTTCAGAATAACAGGATTGAACCTTTCTATATGCCCCACTTGAATTATAAGGTCTTTTGCCGCAGCCAGTTGAAGAAGCTCCCTGGCTTGTATCAATTCACTGGTAATCGGTTTTTCTATAAAAATATGCTTTCCCGCAAGTAAGGCCGCCTTAGCCAGTTCATAATGAGCGGTAGTCGTTGCCGCAATATCTATTGCCTCGCAGGCAGAAAGCAAATCTGTGTAACTCTCAAAGACCTTCGTATTCTGCTGCGCCGCAATTTCCCGGGCACGAACTACATTCCGATCATAGACCCCAACCAATTCCGCTGCAGTAATGTCTTGAAACTTTTGGGTATGATACAAACCTAAATGGCCAACACCCGCTACTCCAATTTTAACCATTACTTAAGTTTCCGGGATAAAACCTTCAGCATATCTATGGTCATTGCAGGAAGGTCATAAACAGGTTTCCAACCCCATTCTTCCATTGCTGCTGTTTGATTCATATAATTAGGCCAGCTTTCGGCAATTGCCTGCTTAACAGGGTCAATTTGATAATCCATAGTAAATTCGGGGATGTGTTTTCTTATTTCGGCAGCAATTATTTCGGGCTCAATACTCATTGCCGTAACATTAAAACAATTGCGGTGTTTTAACTTCCCGGGGTCTGCTTCCATAAGCTCCACACAGGCACGTAAGGCATCCGGCATATACATCATATCTAAATAAGTACCAGGTTTCAAATAACAAGTATAATGTTTATTTTTAATGGCTTCATAATAAATCTCAACCGCATAATCCGTTGTGCCACCTCCAGGAAGAGTTACATTGGAAATAATGCCCGGATAACGAACCCCCCGCGCATCTACCCCATATTTTAAGAAATAATAGTCACTCCAAAGCTCAGCAGCAACTTTTGAGATGCCATAAATGGTGGTAGGACGCATAATTGTATCCTGCGGAGTATTATCCAAAGGCGTAGAAGGACCAAAAGCACCAATAGATGAAGGTGTAAAAACAGCGCCCTGAACTTCTCTCATTACTTCCAGGGAATTTATCAAACTGCCCATATTGATGTTCCAAGCCATTACGGGATTGGCTTCACCTTTGGCGGAAAGAACAGCTACCAGATTGATAATAGTATCAATTCCGTATTTTTTAACTACCTCAAACATCTTGTCCGCTTCCATAGCATCCATATTTTCACAGGGACCGCCTTCCCGAATTTCCGGTATTAAAGGTGTGCTGCGATAAGCAGCTACAACTGCATTTGAACCATAAAGCTTACGCAAATAAGGAACAAGTTCCGAACCAATTTGCCCTGCGGCTCCAATAACCAGAATGTTTTTCATTGTCTAACTCCGTTATTTTATTACTTTCTTTTATAACCTTGTTTTTTTTCTGCCCCGCTCTGTCAATTGTTTTATTCGGGGATTTCAGGACAAGGATTTTAGAAACGAGGATTTAAGGATTTCAGGATTTAGAGGATAAATTTGCAGAGGGCGGAGAGCAGAGAGCAGAGAGAAAAAAATAATAGGTATGGGATGAACAGGATTAACATAGCAGAGGGCTTAGAGCAGAGGGCTGAGAAAAAAAATAGTAGGTCTGGGATGAACAGGATTAACATAGCAGAGGGCTTAGAGCAGAGGGCTGAGAAAAAAAATAATAGGTCTGGGATGAACAGGATTAACATAGCAGAGGGCTTAGAGCAGAGGGCGGAGTGAAAAAAATAATAGGTCTGGGATGAACAGGATTAAAAGGGATTAAAGGGATTTATAAACTTGTATTTGCTATCATAACTAATATGAAAATCCAAGTTCACCGTTCACCGTTCACTTTTCACCGTTCACTTTTCTCCGTTCACTTTTCACCGTTCACCATTCACCCTTAACCGTTCACTGTTCACTGTTCATTCTCAATTTTCAATTCTCAATTTAATCTCTTTTTCTCTTTTTCTCTTTGTAAAAAAAACCTATTTCGCTATCTCTCTCTTTCCATCTCGCCATCTCGCTATCTCGCCTAATTCATTTTCTACCCGTTTCCTCTTTTTCCCTCTTTCTTAAACACCTCTATGTTCCAAAAATCTCCTCAGCTTTTCCGCCGGGTTATTCACTTTGCTCATAAAAATCATTGCTGCAATTACAAAGGGCTTATACCCTGCTTCCTGGTAGGTGTGCAAACGATATTTTTCAAACACGGTTTTTGCCACTTCCCCATTTTCACAACTTACATCACTGATATCTGCCGGCAAACAGTGTTCGTATAGAGCATTTCCGTTTTTGGTAAGTTTCATCATCTCTTCATCACATTCCCAATCAATAAACTTTTCATTTTGAGCTAAACAATGCAATTCAAGTTCTTTCAAACCCTGTTTATCCCCTGCTTTAAGTAGTTTGGTTCTTTGTTGCATCACAACCATCGGTGCCCAACTTTTTGGATAAACGATATCTGCATCGTGAAATGCTTCTTCCATCAATGAGGTCTTACTAAATGAACCTCCGCTCTCTTTGGCAAAAGCAGAGGCAGTTTGCAAGGTCTCCGGCAGTAAATCATAGCCCTCGGGATGAGCCAGAACAACATTCATCCCGAAACGGGTCATCAGATTTATTACGCCCTGGGGCACAGAAAGCGGTTTTCCATAAGAAGGAGAATAAGCCCAGCTCATAGCTATTTTTTTGCCTTTCAAATTTTCCCATCCACCAAAATAATCCTGCAGTTTCAAAAGGTCGGAAAGAACTTGCGTAGGATGGTCTAAATCGCATTGTAAATTTACAACAGTAGGTCTTTGCGCTAAAATTCCTTCACGATAACCTTCGGTAACAGCATTGGCAACTTCTAACATATAGGTGTGCCCTTCTCCGGGATACATATCATCCCGAATGCCTATTACTTCCGTTAAAAAAGAAATCATATTTGCCGTTTCCCGCACCGTTTCCCCATGCGCAATTTGGCTTTTTACTTCGTCCAGTTCGGACAAAGCCAAGCCCAAACTATTTACTGCCGAAGCAAAACTGAAACGGGTACGAGTGCTGTTATCTCTGAAAATAGATATTGCTAAACCATAATCAAAAATCCGCCAGGGTTTTTTCTGCCAATGCAGGCATTGCAGTATTTCCGCTGTAAGCATCACAGCTTTCAGTGTGTCTAAACTGTTTTCCCAGGTTAAAAGGAAATCCTTACCCTGCAAGTCAGGTCTTAAGGTTTCCAGTTCACTAAGCAGTGTATTAATCTTGTCCATAATATACCTCTATTTTCATTCGCTGTGCAGCAAGTAGGATAGCATCAATAATCTGCTGGTAACCGGTACACCGGCAGATATTTCCTTTAATCGCTTCTCTGGCTTCTTCTCTTGAGGGCTGTTTATTTTCCAGCAAAAAAGCATAAGCCGTTAATACCATTCCCGGAGTGCAAAATCCGCATTGAATAGCCCCGGCATCAATAAATGCCTGTTGAACAGGATGCAAAGTTCCATCGGAAGAAGCAAGACCCTCAATCGTTAAGACCTCTTTATTTACAATATCTTTCAGTTTCAACAAGCAGGAACGCTTAGGTTTATTATTTACCAGTACAGTGCAGCTTCCACAACTGCCTATATCACAGCCGATTTTGGTTCCGGTTAAACCCAGATTTTCTCTTAAGTAGGTAGGAAGTTTCAGTTCCGCAAGTTCATCGGAAATAGCATATTCGGTATTATTTACGATTATTTTCATTGCTTTTTTCCTTTAACATATTCCATAACCTGTGGGGCAACAGGCAGGTCTGTAAATCTTTTGCCGGTAGCTCTGTATAGGGCATTGGCAATAGCAGGAGCGGTAATTTCCAAAGCCGGTTCTCCAATTCCTTTTGCCCTGGAAGGAGAATTGGGGTCTGCATTTTCAACTAAGATAGCTGTCATTTCCGGTAAGTCCGTGCTACGCATCACTCTATAGCCGTTATAATTAGTAATCTGTGGTTCACCGTTTACCAGCGGAAAATTTTCATATAGAGCATAACCTGCTCCCATCGCCATACCTCCGTAAATCTGACCTGTTAGTAAAGCCGGGTTAATAGCTTTGCCGATATCGTGAGCAGCAACTAAATTCAGTAAAGTAATTTTCCCGGTTTTACAGTTCACTTTCAGTTCTGCTGCCTGACAACTGTAAACCCAACTAAAATAAGCGTTCCCATGACCTGTTTCTTCATCCCAGCTAATTTGTGGCGCTTTAAATACTCCGAAAGCATAAGGATAAATTTGATGGTCATAACACATACGCACTGCTGCAAAGAAATCTGCCACTATTTCTCCTTGGGCAGAATAAATATTACCGTTCTTGTAGCTGCAACCATTTATCCCAAGTGCTTTTTCAGCTCCTTCACAGAGACGCTGTTTAATTATTTTTGCAGCATTAACAACTGCTCCTCCCCCCATAATGGTTCCCCTGGAAGCAACGGTAGAACCTCCATCCGGAATATTGGAAGTGGAAGGTAAACGATAACGAATAAGCTCTTTAGGGATGCCAAGTTCTTCTGCAGCAATTAAAATCATCGCACTTTGGGCTCCCTGTCCATTTTCGTGAACTCCGGTTTCCAGTAAAACACTGCCATCGGGTTGAATATTAATGATGGCACTGTTCATATCGGTTCCTTCTGCTCCTAAACTAACTCCCCGGTAAGAAATAGCATATCCGATTCCATACCATTCCTCTATATCAGGATTGCCGAAACTACATTTCTGCACTTTGTTTTCGTAATCAATTTCTTTCAAAACGCTATCCATAACCTGCTGCAGAGAAACGGTATGATTATCCAGTTTCTGTTCCGTAATGGTCTTGCTGCCTTGATGAACCATATTTATTTTGCGGAATTCCGTTTCATCAATATGTAATTTTTCCGCTGCCATTTCTATCAGCTGTTCAATAGCAAAATTTACCTGCGGTGAACCGAAACCTCTGAAAGCACCTGAAAAAATGTTATTAGTATAAACTCCGTAAACATCACTTTGAACATTGGGAACTTCATAGCAACCACAACTTTGAACTGTGGAACGCCAAGTAACCCAGGGTGTTACACTGCAGTAAGCACCCCCGTCTGCAACAATCCGAGCTTTAATAAAGACGATTTTCCCGTTCTTTTTAAGCCCCATTCTATATTGCAGTTTGTAAGGATGGCGTTTATAGCTTTCCCGCATACTCATTTCTCTACTGTAAGTTAATTTTACCGGTTTCCTGGTAAGATAGGCACATAAAGCTGCCCGGGCACAAACTAAGGCAGCTGTATCATCCTTTCCTCCAAAACCGCCGCCCATACTAATATTTTTCACTTCTACTGCGCTTAATTTGCAGCCCAAAGTGGAGGCAACAAATCTTCTGGTTGAAAAAGGATGTTGCATACTGCCAAGCACTTCCATAACACCATCGGGGCGTAAATAACAAAGTGCTGTTTCCGGTTCCAGATAACAATGCTCTACGCGTGAAGTATTAAACTCCTGTTCAATAATAAGCTTTGCTTCTTTTTCGCCCTGTTCCATATTGCCGGTGCGCACCTTATGATAATTACAGATATTACTGCCAAAATCAGGATTAACCAGAGGACTTGTTCTTTGCATTGCTTCTTCGGGATTATAAACACCAGGAATTTTTTCCAGTTCAACTTCCACTAAAGGTAAAGCAGAAAGAGCTATTTCACGAGTTTCTGCTACAATTAAGGCAATAACATCTCCCGCGGAACGAATCCTCCTGTTAACTAAAGTGGGACAATCCTTAATAATCTGGCCAAATTTGATATTTCCGGGAATATCCTTCGCAGTATAAACAGCTACAACTCCTTTTTGCTTAAGTGCTTCAGAGTAGTTTATAGTTTTAATTACAGCGCTTGCTACTTTGGACTGCAAAGGAACTGCATATAGCATATCAGGAAATTTATAATCATCGGTGTATTTTGCTCTGCCGGTAACTTTAGCAACTGCGTCATTACGAAAAGCATCAGTAAACATTATTATTATGCCTCCTCAATTCATAATAGCTCCAAAAGTCCATCCACGGATTAGGGGTATTTGCCCAACTGGGAATAACGGGAATTGGAGCTCCCAGGTGTTCATAACTTAGAGTATCTTCTGCTACCGTAAAATCCATCATCCTGGCAGGTGTATAGCTTATCAAAGCAAAAAGTTGCTCCATAGTCAGTTTACCTTTTTCTACCAGATTTTCTGCCAGCAAAGTAAATAGCACTCCACATCCAGCTATACCCATAGGGGTTTTAGCAGGATACAAAATTCCCGTGTCTTTGGTTTCGGAACTAAAAGCACAATGATCACTGGCAATAATATCAAAAACACCATCCTGTAAAAGTTCCAGTAAAAGACCTCTACTGTTTTCACAGCGTATAGGAGGAGAACAAAGCCAGCGATGGCCTTCCGGTTCATTTAAGATCTCCTCATTCAAAAGCAAATAGTGAGGTGCAGTTTCACAAGTAATATAATCTGCCTCCTTTTTTGCCTGTTGAACTAAGAGCGCTGCTTGAGGAGAAGAAATATGCACTATATGTAGAGGGTAATGATACTTAATAGATAGATTTAGCAACTTCTCCACTGCAGCAATTTCTGCTTTTTCAGGACGCCGTAAACAGTGGTCTGATGGCTTATGAAAAGGATAGCGTTCACTGTATTCGCTAATTATTTCATCATCTTCACAATGCACCAGCAATCTTTTCTTAGGCGAAGGCATTTCTTCCATAAAGCGTTCAATGCTTTCATAGCTTTGATATAGCCCTGCCTCCCGATAAGTGGTATAGAGCTTTAAATCAGTATCTTCTTTCAGAATTCTTTCCAATTTACCAATATCCAACTGCCTAGGAGTTAAATGCCAAAAGACCTTTCCCGAAAAGCCAAGGGATGCTTTTCGCATTCTTGCCAGTTTGGAAGAAAGGGGTTCATTCGGGCTTTCGGTTACAAAAACACCAATTCCTTCCAAACCGTTATGTTCATAAAGAAGATTGAAACTCTTCCAGCTATCTGCTAAAAGGTGTCCACCAATGGTTTCACCAATATGCACATGGAAATCGTAAATTCCACTTGCTTTCATAGTTTTACGGCTCCGGGGTCTTTTAAGCCGTGACCAGTTATCAATAATACAATATCATTATCGGCTTTTAACCATCTTTTGTTCATTGCTTTTTTCAGTCCAGCCAAAGTTGCGGAAGAAGAGGGCTCTGCAAAAACACCGGTATATTTAGCCAATTCCAGTTGCGCATCTTGAATTTCTGCATCGCTTACTCTGATACCTTTTCCGTCTGTTTCTATAAGTGCTTTAACAGACCAATGTGCCAGTGCCGGTGTTTTCACTTTTATAGAATCTGCTATAGTAACAGGGTTTTCAGCATCGTGATAAATTCCTGTTTCCCAATAAGAAGTAATGGCGTCACTACTTTCTGCCTGTACGCATAAAAGATGAGGCAAATTTTTTGTTATCCCGGCTCTTTGTAAGTCCAAAAATGCTTTGTAGATACCGGTTAAAATAACTCCATCGCCAACCGGAATCACAATCCAATCCGGAACTTTATATCCGTTTTGAATATAAATCTCTATTCCAGCACTCTTTTTCCCGTCTATTGTTAAGGGATGATAGCCCGTATTTCTACACATACAATGATGCAGTTTTGTATATTCCAAAGCAGCTTTGAAGGCATCATCATAACTGCCATCAACTTTATGCAGTTCGGCATTATGCACTTGAATTTGAATCAGTTTAGCCGGTGGGGCACTTTGAGGGGCAAAAATAACCACTTTCAAACCTGCTGAGGCACCTAAACAGGCAAGTGAACAAGCTGCATTTCCTGTGCTGGCAGTTACAATTTCGGTAATCCCTTTTTGTAAAGCATCTGCTACAACAAGTTGAGAAGCACGGTCTTTATAACTTCCACTGGGGTTTAAACCATCAAATTTTATTCCGATTGGGTAATCGGAGGATGCTGTTCCTCCGCTTTTTAAACCAGGAATCCTAACTTTAAAAAACGGTGTATTCCCAACCGGTAAAGGGGGATAAAACTCAGGATTTACAGCACTGAAGAGAAGAGGTTCAGGTTTTTGTTTCCATTTTTTACCAATTTCTTCATAATCAAAAACCGCTTCCAAAACACCTTTTAACGGTATTCCCGGCACATAATCCCTGCCACATTCATCACAAAGATAATGCAGTTCATTGGGGCTAAATTCCTTTCCGCATTCAATACAACGATATTTAAGCAAATAACTCTTCATTCTTCACTCTTCATTAGCTGTCACGAGTCCTCACTGCCAAATAAATTTGTGGATTGCGTAAAAGTTCTTTCGGCAATAACAACTCCTGACTTACTTTTTTCATTTTGCATTCCGGGATGCACTTTCTCTCTATTTCTGGGCAAGGTTAAAAACCAACGCAGCATAAAAAGCTGCTGCTTTGGTTAAATGTTCAATCGGACATGCCTCGTTGGGAGCATGAGCATATATTTCATTACCGGGTCCCAAACCAATACAGGGGATTTTTTTCATTCCAGCGATAGCAACTCCGTTTGTGGAAAAAGTCCATTTATCAATTACCGGTTCTGTTCCTAAGGTTTTAGAATAGGCATCGGATGCCTTTTGAACATATACTGAATCCGAAGGTGTAACCCAAGTAGGATAATATTTTTCAGTAGGATAAACCAATCCTGTATAAGCAGTTTCCTTATAAGTTAAAATTTCTATCGTAGCTTCAGGATAACCTGCTTTTTTACAGGCATCCTGAACTTCGGCAAGGGCGCTTTCTTTATCTTCACCAAAGGTCAAACGCCGGTCTAAATGCAGGCGGGCACTATCCGGAACAGCACATTGGCTCGGTCCTGTAAAAAAGACCTGAGTAACGCAAATACTGCCTTTTCCCAGAAAATCATCAGACCGCAGATTCTGATGCAATTTCTCTATTTCCAAAGCAATGCGGGAAATTTTATAGATAGCATTATCTCCGCGTTCAGGAGCAGAACCATGACAGGAAAGTCCTTTCACGCTGACTTCCATTTCCATCCTACCTCTATGACCCCGGTAAATATTCAAATTTGTGGGCTCTGTAATAACAACGAGTTCTGGTTTAATTTCCTCTTTTTGAAGAATATACTGCCAGCATAAACCATCGCAATCCTCTTCCATAACCGTTCCTGTAAAATAAATGCTTAAGTCCTTACCCAAATTCAAATCCTTTATTATGCGGGCAGCAGTCAGCATACTTGCCATTCCACTTTTTTGATCAACAGTTCCTCTACCCCAAACCTTTCCGTCTTTGATGTGAGAGGCAAAAGGATCAAAATCCCACAGCGAAAGGTCACCCGGATAGACAGTATCAATATGAGCATCAAAGGCAATTACTTTTTCGCCAAAACCAAAGCGTCCGATAACATTTCCCAAAGGGTCAATATATGCCTCATCCATTCCTATTTCCTGCATTTCTTTCAGGATGCATTCTCCCACTTCTTTTTCCTTGGTAGAAAAAGAGGGTATTTTTACGATGTCCATTAAAAAACGGGTGCTAATATCTTCATAGTGCTTTGCTTTTTCTAAAATGTCTTTATACATTTTCATTCTCCTTATGTCTTTACTGTAATAATACTTCCCGCCAATTCTGATAAATGAATAGCTCCAGAATGAACAAGATTAATATAGCAGAGGGCGGAGGGCAGAGGGCGGAGAGCAAAGAGCAGAGGGCGGAGAGAAATAATAGGTCTGGAATGAACAGGATTAAAGGGACTAAAGGGATTTATAAACTTGAATGTGCTTCCATAACTAATATGGAAATCCAAGTTCACTCTTCACCTTTCACTGTTCACCTTTCACCGTTCACCTTTCACCGTTCACCCTTCATTCTCAATTAAATCTCTTTTCCTCTTTGTAAAAAATATTCATTTCGCCATCTCTCTCTTCCCGTCTCGCCATCTCGCTATCTCGCTCTATCAAAACCTTTCCCACAGTTTTTCTGCTAATTCTCTTGCCTTGGCTTTAACTTCCTGTTCATCAATATCCAGCAGCAATTCCCCATTCCACATCAGAATTTTGCCCTGGCAGATAGTTGCTTCAACATTTGCCTGGGAAATTCCATAAACCAGATGTCCTATCCAGGTCTCTTCATTAAAAGGAGTATGCGGAATATAGTCAACAATAATAATATCTGCAGGACTGCCTTCTTTTATTGTTCCGTGTTTTTCACCCCAATATTTTTGGGCAATCACAGGATTATTGAAAACCAGGGCAGAAGCAATTTCTGTAAAACCACGGGAAGGATCATTTTGCTTCAAATGCTGAGCCCAAACACCAACTCTAACTTCTTCCAGCATATTATTAGTCATTGCATCAGTGCCAAGTCCAACTTTTATACCCAATTCCGTCATTTTACAAACATCAGCAATGCCCACAGCATTATTCAAATTGGATTGGGGATTGGTAACTATGGCAGCTCCTTTTTCTGCGGCTAAAATAAGTTCCCTGGCATTCAAATAAACGCCATGAGCCAGAATGCTTTTACTATTTAGCAAATTAAAATCGTTTAAGCGTTCCATCACTCTTCTGCCAAAATGTTCCACATTATATTTTTCGTCTGTTTCCGCTTCGGCAGTATGAATATGGATACCGCAATTAAGTTCTGCAACTTTATCAGCAATATTGGCTAAGGTTTTATCCGAAAGCGTAAAAGCAGCGTGCAGACCAAAAAGTCCTTTCAAAAATGGGTTGGGATTATTTTGACAGTATTTTAGCCATTCATAATTTTCTTCTATTCCGGCTTGCGTAATTTCTGCACCATCTCTATCTGAAACCTCATAGCATAGTGATGCTTTAATCCCTGTTTCCCGAACCGCATTAGCAATTTGAGAAAGAGAATTTTTTACGGCATAAGGAGAGGAATGATGATCAATTATAGTAGTAGTCCCTTTCCGTATGGAAGCCAGAATAGAAATTAAAGCACTATAATAATTATCTTCCGGGAGCAGCTTTTTATCCAAACGCCACCACAAGTTTTCCAGCACAGCACTAAAATTTTTAGCTGGAGCTGCTTTTCCCAAACCGGTTACAAAAGTAGAATAAAAATGATGATGCGCATTTATAAGCCCGGGCATAATGATTTTGCCTTCCACATCTATGCGTTCACAAACCTCATCCTGAAAACAGTTATCAGCTCCGATTTTTACTATATAACCATCATCAATCAGGATTGCCTGCTGTTCCAACAGTGGCTTATCTTGATCAAATGTAAGTATTGTGCCACCTGTTAAGATGTATCTATTCATTGTTATTCCTCGCTTCACATTTTGTCTATGCAGTAAAAGCAAAATGGCTATATTTGTCAAGCTTGAAGAATGAATTTAGCGAGATGGCGAGATGGCGAGACGGAAAGAGAGAGATAGCGAAACAGATTTTTTTACAAAGAAAGAGAGAAAGAGATTAAATAGTGAACGGTGAAAGGTGAACAGTGAAGGGTGAACGGTGAAAGGTGAATGGTGAATGGTGAAAAGTGAACAGTGAAAGGTGAAGGGTGAACTTGGATTTCCATATTAGTTATGGAAGCACATTCAAATTTATAAATCCCTAAAATCCTCATAATCCTGTTCATCTCAGACCTATTATTTTTTTTTCTCAGGGTAAAAAGCCCCTTAATGTACCGGCGGATGCCGTTCTTGGTACCGGCGGATGCCGTTCCGCCGTTTTTTATTCGGCGCTACAGCAAGCGCCGGTACATAAAGCCGTTCCGCCGTTTTTATTCGGCGCTTCAGCGAGCGCCGGTACAAAGAGCCGGTACAAAAAGCCCTTCTTTTACTATAATTTTCATTATAATCTCGTAATTTTTTAGCGTCATATTCTTTCCTTACCCCAAACTGTCAATCAATTCTTTATCATACCTTAATCACTCCTTAATTATTAACGCTTGATTAA